>CALNBE010000244.1 GCA_937874455.1 uncultured Opitutia bacterium
CCCCAAGGGGGCGCCATTTAAAAGGCACCGATTCTCCTGAGTCGGTGCCTTTTTTTCTCCTGCTCAGCGTTCCAGCTCCTGCCTTTTCTTCCGGGGAGTCGGAGTGCCCCGCGCCAACTGCTGGCGCAGCTCCGGCACCATTTTAATTTCTCCTCCCGACAACTCCACCATCTGCTGCCAGAGCGCCTGCGGTTCCATCTGGATGGAAAAGAGGTAAAGCTTGGGCGCGCCCTTTTGTTTGAAATTCTCCAGCCAGACGCGCTCCCACTTTTTTTGGGTGTGGCTGCGGCGGTCCGCCTTCGGAGAATAAAAACTGTCCGCGTAAATGGTCCCCCCGTCCGCATCGTACTGCCGGATGCCGTCTTGAAAGTCCGAGAACGCCACCAGCGCGTCGTATTTCTCCCGCAGCATGATGTCCATCCAGGCACCAATCGAGCCTTCCTCAAAATTGTCTTCGTAACGCGAAAACAGCCGCTTCCCCACACTGGACAGCCTGGCCCGGTCCGTATAGGTGCGGGAGGACAACGGCGTATCGGCAAGCATTTTTGGCCCCTTGTATCCTCGTCCTTGGTAAACCACTCCGTCCACCGCGATGATGCGAATGTGCGGGTGCTCGAAGATGTCCGCGTCGGGAAACTGCGCGTAAATCTCCTCTTTCACCCGCGGCAAAAACGGCGTCATGCTGGCCGAGCAATCCAGATACACCGCGATTTTTTGCGCCTGCACCTGCGTGCCCATAATGAACTTGCCGACCAGATTTTTCCCTCCGCCCATGCCAATGCCCTTGCCCATGCCAATGCCGCCACCCGAACCGCCGCCACTGCCCTTGCTCGTACCGCCGTCCGCGCGACCAGCCAGCGAGGCCAGCCCGTCCAACGACAGCTCGGGCACTTCCGGCAGCGCCACCGACGCCGGCCCTTTCACCGTCAGCCGCTGGGTGCTTTTGACAAAATTCTGCACTTGGCGGGGCTTGATCGCGTGCTCGTAAGTCCGCGCCTGTTGCCCCTCATTTCCTCCACCTGCCCCGGTCGCAAAGAACAGTTCCTCCGGCTTTTTTTCCTCCGGCACCACGTACCGCGCCATCACCCAAGTCAGGGCGATGGCTGCCAGCAAAATATGCAAAGCCAGGCTGATCAGAAATCCAGTGCGACCAAAATCGAACCGACGACGACGAGGGGCGAGGGAAGCAGGCATGCGCAAGAAGGTAAGGTTGTCCGGCAATTAAGTGGCAATCACCGTGTTTCCAAATAGATTCTTTTTTTCTGCTGGAAAAACCGCCGCGCCGCACTTGCCATTTTTCCCCAGACTGCAAAAACCTTGCCTCCGCCATGCTTCCGACCGTCCAGTCCGCCGCCGCCTTCGGCGAACAATTCACCATCCTGCTCAACCAGATTGTTGAAGTGCTCGCCTCGCCCGAGGGCACCAACTGGTTTCTCAAAGTCCTCTCCGCACTCCTGATCCTCGTGGTCGGACGCTGGATCGCCAAGGCCATCCTCCGCATCCTTCGGCTCGGCTTGGAAAAAACTCCGCTCGACGCCACCCTGCGCACCTTTTTCCTCCGCCTCGCGGGCATCCTGATGATGGTGGTGGTTTTCCTCTCCGCCCTCGACGCGCTGGGCGTCCAGACCACTTCCCTCGTCGCCATCCTCGGCGCCGCCGGACTGGCCATCGGACTGGCCCTGCAAAACTCCCTCTCCAATTTCGCCGCCGGAATCATGCTCATCCTCTTCCGTCCCTTTCAAGTCGGCGACGCCATCGAGGCGGGCGGCATCGCTGGCACCGTGGAGGAAATCAGCATCTTCACCACCCGGCTTCGCACCGGCGACAACCGCCTGATCATCGTCCCCAACTCCACCTTCACCACCCAGTCCGTTACCAACGCCAACGCCAAGCCGACCCGGCGCATCGACCTGACCATCGGCATCAGCTACAACGACAACATCAAAACCGCGAAGGAAATCATCCTGCGCGTGCTCGCCGCCGAGCCGCGCATCCTGCCTGAACCCACGCCTGTGGTCGCGGTCGCCAACCTCGGCGACAATTCCGTCGATCTCATCATCCGCCCCTGGGTCAGGACCCCCGATTACTGGGCCGTCCGCTTTCATTTGCTTGAGACTTTGAAAACCGAACTGGAGGCGGGCGGCTGCTCCATTCCCTACCCGCAGCACGATGTCCATGTCTTCCACTCCGCCGCCGGACAATGAGGCGGCGGCGCACCGTCCGCTCGGGCAACGCATCGCCGATCTGGCCGCCGCCTGCCGGCAAGATTCCATTACCCTGCAGGAACTGGCCCAACACCTGGACGGGCGCTCCTTCTATCTGCTGATTTTTCTCGTCAGCCTGCCCTTTTGCCAGCCGGTGCCGATGCTCGGGCTGTCCACCCCGCTCGGACTTTTCCTCGCCTTCCTCGGCTGGCGCATGACCTTCGGCCTGCCGCTCTGCGTGCCGCACCGCCTCCGCTCCGTCAAAATTCCCCGCAAATTTTTCCCGCGCTTGCTCTCCGGAGCCGGACGCCTGCTCCGCTGGCTGGAAAAGCGCCGCAGCAACGACTGGGGCACCCTCGCCGAACTGCCCTGGATGCAAAGGCTCTGCGGGGCCAACCTGCTCCTCTGCGCGGTGCTGCTGGCGCTGCCGCTGCCCATTCCCTTCTCCAATGTTTTCCCCGCGCTGCCCATCGCCCTCAGCATGGCCGCACTGGTCGAATCCGACGGAAAAATGCTCATGCGCGCCGCGGTCGCCGCCGGGCTCAACCTGGCCTTCTGGATCACCTGGCTGGTGCTGATCATCCTTTACGGCTGGCCGATTGTTGAGAAAATCGAGTCAACCTGCCGCGGCTGGCTCGGATTTTAGCCCCACGCCTCGGGATCCCTAAAAGTCAATTAATGTGTAAGTTCATCAAAAACAATGTTTTATATTTATTTTGCTTAATGTGAAAACAGCGACAGCGCGCCCCGCTTTTGATCGATTCACCGAGGCGGCGGCAGTTTTGCACGGCATCCCCGATGTGCCCGCACCACTGCCCTTCTCGCGTTTTTGCCAAAAAACATCTATCTAACTATCAGCGACTTAACATACTGCCACTTTTTCAAGGACTGGCCAACAAGAGAATGCCTCTCAAGCAGTTAACTAGCGACCCTTCACTGAGACAAAGACTCAGTCCCAATTTGACATTTTGTCTGTCTCCTCCCTGTTTCCCGGCCTCCTTCGCGTAAGTGCGCACAAACGCTGCGCGCCCGCAAATTTCTCTGCACATCCCTATTCTTATGAAAAAATCAGCTCATCGCTCCACGCATCCGCTGAAACTCTCCGCCCTGCTCGTTGCCGCCCAAGGGCTCATCGCCTCCGGCAACGCCCAGTCCGCACCACCGTCCACTCCGGAAAACCCCGCCCCCGATTCCAAAGAAAAAACCTCCCAGCCACCCAAGGCCGCCGCCGCCGAGCCCGAAATCAAGGACGTTGCCCCCCCGCAGGGCTCTCCCGACAAACTGCAAAACCTCGACGAGGTCGTCGTGAAGGGAAGTCGCCTCGCCACTCCCATTCCCACCAAATTGGAATCCCCCAAAAACCCCCTTCCCCTTCTCAACACACCCCAGACCATCCAAATCATTCCCGAAGAAATTATCTCCCAGCAAAATGCCGTAACCTTGAGCGATGTGCTCCGCAACACCCCCGGCATCATGATGGCTGCGGGAGAGGGCGGCGGAGCCTCCAGCACCGCCGGTGACGCCTTTTACATGCGAGGATTCGACGCCAGCAACAGCATCTTTGTCGATGGCATCCGCAACACCGGCAGCGTCTCCCGCGACATGTTCAACTACGAACAGGTCGAAGTAGTCAAGGGTCCCAGCGGAGAAAATGGCCGGGGTGTCGCCTCCGGTTACATCAATCTTTCCTCCAAGACGCCGCAGCCCGAAGCCTTTGCCCGGGGAAACGCTTCGTTCGGATTTAGCGAGGTCGATGACATCACCCGCCGCCGCGCCACCCTCGATGTCAACAGCGGCATCATTGACAACAGCCCGGCCACCGGCACCGCTTTCCGCTTCAACGCCCTCGTCCAGGATGGTGGCGTCGCCGGACGCCAATATGCCGAGCAAAAGCGTGTCGGCCTCGCACCCTCCCTCGCCTTGGGCCTGGGCACCGACACCCGCGCCTTCCTCTCCTATCAATACATCAAAGAGGACAACATTCCCGACTACGGCGTCCCCGCAGTCATCGACAAAGATCTCGCCAGCGCCGCCAACTACATGCCGGGCGTCGATCGTTCCAACTTCTACGGTCTCCTCAAATACGACCACGAGGACGTAACCTCCCACAACGCCACCCTTCGCCTAGAGCACGACTTCTCCGATAACATCCAGTTTTCCAACATCACCAATTACACCCACATTGATCGCTTCGCGGAAATCACCTCGCCGAATTCCTATAACGCCAGCACGGCCTTGGTAAACCGCAGCCACCAGATCAACGATCGCACCACCGAGTCTTTTGCCAATCTGGCAAACCTGCTCATCAAACTGGAAACTGGCACACTCAAGCACACCATCACCACCGGCTTGGACTTTAGCCACGAAAAATCCGAAAACCCCCGCTGGACAGTCAGCGGCACCGTTCCCGGAGCCGACCTTTACAACCCCGACCCTTGGGACACCATCGTCGGCTACGCCATCGCCAAAAACGGTCAGTACACCAACGGCACCACGGACACCCTCGGCCTCTATCTCTACGACAGCGTCGAACTCACCAAGCAATGGATTCTCAACGGAGGCGCCCGCTTTAACTACTACTCCACCTCTTACGAATCCCAAAGTGCCACCGCCCTCACCGAGCTGGACGCCCACGACACCTATGTCGACTGGCGGGCGGCGCTGACCTACAAACCTGTGGAAAACGGCAGCATTTACTTCGCCGCCGGCACCTCCACCCGACCCCCCGGCACCAATCTCGCCCTCAGCACCAGTGGCACCAGCGCCGACAACCCTTCCCTCGATCCCCAGGTCGCCTACAACTACGAACTCGGCACCAAATGGGAATTCTTTGAGGGGCGCTTCGCCCCCTCCATCGCCCTTTTCCGCACGGAAAACACCAACATCGCCTACACCGACCCCGTCACCTCCACCGTCTCCCAGCAACGCGACCAGATCGTGCAAGGCGTCGAACTCGGCACCACCGGCTGGCTCACCGAACGCTGGCAGGTCTTCGCCGGCTTCACCTATATGGACACCAAGGTGACCAAGCAGACCACCGTCAGCCCCACCGGCGACTCCATGCCACTGGCCCCCAAATACAGCGGAAGCATCTGGACCTCCTATCGTTTCCCTGTCGGAGTCACCCTCGGCCTAGGAGCGCAATATGTCGGCAAAACCAACCGCCTGCAGACCAGCGGCACCAACTCACTCAGCACGCCCGCCTACGTCCTCTGCAACGGCATGCTCGCTTGGGAGGTGACAGAAAACTGCACCATTCAATTCAACGTGAACAACATCTTCAACGAGGAATACGTCCGCAGCTACAATAACAACGGCAACCGGGCCAACTTGGGCACTCCCCGCAACTACAGCGTCAGCGCTAACTTCCAGTTCTGACCTGCCACCATTCATCCAGCGCGCCTCGTCCTCCGGCGGGGCGCGCTCCGTCTTCCCCTCCCCCAATGAAGGCCCGCCTCCGCAAAATCGTCTTCTGGCTTCACCTCGGCCTCGGCCTCCTCGCCGGAATCATCATTTTCACCCTCTGCCTTTCAGGCCTCTGCATTTCCTTCGACAACGAAATCGCCGATTGGGCTGACACCAACCGCCGGGTTTCCGCCGGGAAAAATGCCGCGCTGCCCCTCGACACCCTGCTCCAAAAAGCCCGCGAAAACGCCGACGCCGCCCCTTCCGCCATCACTATCTCCAACGATTCCGCTGATGCTTACACCGTCAGCTTTGGCCGCGGCAAAACCGTTTACATCAATCCCTACACCGGGGAAGTCCGCGAGCAAGGTGCCCAGTCCATCCGCGAGTTCATGCAGTTCATGACCCGCCTCCATCGCTGGCTCACCCTCTCCGGAGAAAACCGCGCCATCGGCAGCACCATCAAGGATGCCGCCACCTTCGTTTTCCTCTTCCTCTCCCTCTCCGGCCTCTGGCTCTGGTGGCCTCGCAACTGGTCCTGGCGCGGCATCAAAAACACCGCCTGGTTCATCAGCCGGGCCAAAGGAAAAACCCGCGACTGGAACTGGCACAACGTCTTTGGCTTCTGGTCCCTCCCCATCATCATTCTCCTCTGCCTCACCGGCATTATCATGGCCTACCCTTGGGCCAACCGGCTGCTCTACGCCAGCGTCGGCGAAACCCCACCCGCCCGCGGCCCGCGCGGCGAAACAGGCCCGCCACGGCAACTCATTCCCCCGCCCGACCCGGACGCCAAGGGGCTCGACCACCAGGCGTTGCTGCTCGCGGCGCAAAAAGCCTTTCCCGATCACGAACGCATTTCCTTCCGCCTCGCCATCCTGAACTCGGAACAGGGCCGACCCGACCCGCGCGCCGACGCAAACACCGGGCCAGGAAACCGGCCGGAAAATGGAGAACCCGCCCGCCCGCGCCGCGAAAATCCCGATCCCACCACCGCCGCAAACCGGCAGCGGCCACCCAGAGCCGAACGCCCTTCCGCCGCGGAGGAAAACGATTCCGTCGCAAACCGGCGAGAACGGCGTGGCGAGCGGCGGAGCAACATCCCCCATCCCTCCGCCGACGGCCTCGCTCCCGTCAACATCACCGTGCGCCAATCTTCCGGCCTTCCCTTGGTCCGCAACCACCAGGTCTCGCTAAACCCCTACACTGGCGAGGTGCTGGAAACAAAAACCTTCGCCGACAATTCCCTTGGCCAGCAGCTTCGCATCTGGGTGCGCTATCTGCATACCGGCGAGGCCCTCGGCTGGCCCGGACAATTCGTCGCCGCGCTCGCCTGCTTCGCCGGGCTCATGCTCGTCTGGACCGGGTTCGCCCTCACCTGGCGCCGTTTCTTTAAACGAAAAAAACCCGCCCAAGCCTAACCAACACCCCTTCACCAACCATGCTCCTCTGCATCCCTCACGTTCTTTCCCCCGAACAAGCCGCCCAAGCCCGCCAGCACCTCGACGGCGCCTCCTGGATCAACGGCTCCGCCACTGCGGGACACCTCGCCGCCCGCGTCAAAAACAACGAACAACTCGATCCCGCCAACCCGGTCGCCCGGGAAATCGGCGGCATGATCTTGCAGGCGCTTTCCCAAAACCCGCTCTTCCTCTCCGCCGCGCTTCCCTTGCGCATCCTCCCTCCAATGTTCAACCGCTACGGCCCCGGGCAAACCTACGGATTTCACATCGACGGCTCCATCCGCAACATTCCCGGCACTCCCGTGCGCATCCGCACCGACTTGTCCTGCACCCTCTTTTTCTCCGAGCCGGAGGAATACGACGGCGGCGAACTGCAGATCGACGACACCTATGGCCGCCAGTCTGTCAAACTGCCCGCCGGCCACATGGTGCTCTACCCGTCCACCAGCCTCCACCAAGTCACCCCCGTCACCCGCGGCACCCGCACCAGCGCCTTCTTCTGGCTCCAAAGCATGATCCGCGAGGACACCGAGCGCGCGTTACTCTACCACCTCGACACCGCCCTCCAAGCCCTCATTGCCGACCATCCCGAGCACCGCTCCATCACCGCGCTCACCGGCACCTATCACAATTTGCTCCGCCACTGGGCGGAAATGTAAGCCCCTTATTTTTTCTTTAGCGTCACTTCCCCGGCGTTCAACGCGTGGGTATTTCCTTTGCTGTCGCGAAGCAGCAGCGCCCCGCTTTCGTCCAGGCCGGCCACCGTGCCCGCCAATTCCTTTCCCAGCATGGAAACCGTCACTTTTTTCCCGCAAAGGAAATCATACCGCGTCCACAGTTCCGCGAAATCCGCCCCCTTTCCCTCCGCGACAAATTTTTCGTAACTCGCCAGCAGGTGCGCGATGATTTCCGCCGCAGTCCGGTGCGGATCCAGCGGCTTGCCCACCGCCAGCGCCAGCGACCCGGCAGTCGCCCGCAACTCCGGAGGAAAATCCTTTTCCCGCGCATTGAGGTTGATGCCGATGCCAAACACCAAGTCCCGCACATGGTCCGCGTCAATCCGCGCCTCGGTCAAAATTCCCGCCAGTTTGCGACCGTCGCACAACAAATCGTTCGGCCACTTCACCTGCATTTTCAATCCAAACCGCTCCGCCAAAAAATGCCCGAGCCGCACCCCCATCACCAGCGTGAACATCTGCATCCGCTCCGGCGCCAGCAGCGGCCGAAACGCCAAGGAAAGATACAGATTCCCATTGTCTTTGCTGTGCCAAACCCGGCCCAGACGGCCCCGCCCCGCCGTCTGCACCGCCGCCAGCACCCCAAATGGGGGCTCCCGGCCCGCCGCCAACTGCCGTTCCGCTTCGCTGTTGGTGCTATCCACCGCCTCCAGTCCGAGCAACGGCAACTCCCGCCCCGACAACAAACGCACCCGGGCCGCCACCAGCGCCGCGTGCAACCGCTCCGGCACCCGCGTCATCCGGTAGCCAACCCGGGTCGAGGCCTCGAACACAAACCCTTCCCTGCGCAACCGCTCCAGCCGCCCCCACACACTGACCCGCGACAAGCCCAGCTCCCGGGCAATTTTGTCCCCGCTCACCGGCGTGTCGCCGGCGACAAGGAATGCTTCCAAAATGGTGCGGTCGATTTCTGGCATCAGCAGCAATGTTTTCCCCACTTTGCCCGCGCCGCCCCACCACCGCAACCTTTCCTCCGCGCCGCCTCACAAAAAAAATCCTTTCCGCCGCACAGCAAACAGTTACCCCTGTGCGCTTTTATGAAGAACCATCGCTGGGTCATCAAACTGGGCACGGGCGTGCTCTCCCGCAAAAACGGCACCATCGACACCCGCCACATCGGCGAGCTGGTCGGCCAGTTCGCCACCCTCATGCAAAACGGCCATGAACTCGTGGTCGTCTCCTCCGGTGCCATCGCCGCCGGCATGACGATTATGCAGCTCGACCAGCGCCCCAAGAAAACCAACGAGCTTCAGGCCTGCGCCACCATCGGCCAGATCGAGCTGATGAGCCAGTACCAGCACGCCCTCCACCGCCACAAAATCCTCGGCAGCCAGCTCCTCCTCACCTACGGCGACCTCGACAGCAAAACCCGCTCCCGCAACGCCAGCCTCACCCTCGAATACCTGCTCTCCCAAAAACGCATTCTCCCCATCATCAACGAAAACGACGCCATCGCCAACGAGGAGATCAAGGTCGGCGACAACGACCGTCTCTCCGCCTACGTGGCCAGTCTCGTCCAAGCCGACAAACTCATCATCCTCACTTCCATCGACGGGCTGATGACCTCCCTCGACGGCAAAGGAAAAGTCATCAAACGCCTCACCAAGCTCGACGACCAAACCCGCGGTCTCGCTTCCGGGCCCGGCAGCCAACGCAATGTCGGCGGCATGGTCACCAAACTGCTCGCGGCGGAAATCGCCGCCAAGGCGGGCATCACCACCATCATCGCCAACGGCCGCACGCCCGACATCCTGCCAAAAATCGCCGCCAACAAATTTGTCGGCACCACCATCAAACTGTCGGCCTGAGGCAGAGGAAATTTTCCTCCGCGGCAAGCATCTCGAGGAGCCTCGGCTCACCTCGGGGAGCGCACGCATCTTGCGTGCTGTGCCGGGCATCTTGCCCGGCATTTCCCGAAGGGAAAAACCACACGCGCTGGATAAATCATAATGCTCTCCTCGCCCGCCGCGCCTTCCATGCCCGAAAACATTTCCTCCGCGCCACATCCCGGCACAAAAAAATTTCGCCCCCATT
>CALNBE010000245.1 GCA_937874455.1 uncultured Opitutia bacterium
CGACGGGAGTGGCGAGGGGTTGCATGATTTCGATGCCGGTGCGGGTGCTCCAGAAAATTGGCAGGAGCGAGGCGATGGTGGTGGCCACGGTCATGACTTTCGGGCGCAACCGGAGCCGGGCGCCTTCCTTGACGGCGGCGATAAATTCCTCGCGGGAGAGCGGGGCGTTTTTCCTTTGCCGGGCTTTTTCGACGGATTCTTCAAGGTAGATGACCATGATGATGCCGGTCTGGATGGCGGTGCCGAAAAGGGCGATGTAGCCGACCCAGACGGCGACGCTGAAGTTGAAGCCGAGGGCGGCTTGCAAAAGGATGCCGCCGGTGAGGGCGAAGGGAATTGCCAGCAGCACGTGGGCGGCCTCGCCGACGGAACGAAAAGTCAGAACGAGGAGGAGGAAAATGACGCCGATGACGGTCGGCAGCACGAAGGCCAGCGTCTGGCCCGCGCGGATCTGGTTTTCGTACTGGCCGCTGTATTCGATGGTCTGGCCGGGTTCGAGGGTGATTTCCTTTGCGAGGCGCGCCTTGATCTCATCGACAAATCCTCCGAGGTCGCGGTCCTGCACATTGGCCTGGACGAAGACCCGCAGACGGCCGTTTTCGCTGGAAATTTCGTTGGGGCCGATGACGCGTTTGATTTGCGCCACCTGGGCCAGCTGCACCATCGGCCCGCTGGGTGTGGGAATGAGCAGCTCGCCCAGTTTTTCGAGATCGTCGCGATCGGCTCGATCGAGTCGAACCTGAACCGGCCAACGCTCGCGGCCCTTGATGGTGGTGGTGACTTCGGCCCCGCCGATTCCGGCCTCGACGTATTGGAGCACGTCGGCGGCGCGCAGGCCGTGGCGGCCCATGGCGTCGCGATTCACTTCGATTTCCAGATAGGGTTTCCCCTGGTCGCGGGACGGGGCGACGCCGGTGGCGCCCGGGATGCTGGCGATGACGCGCTCCACCTCGGCGGCTTTCCTTTGCAGTGCGTCGAGATTGTCGCCGAAAATTTTCACCCCCACCTGGGCGCGGATGCCGGTGCTGGTCATAAGCACCCGGTTTTCGATTGGCTGGAGGAAACCCGGCACGTAGCCCGGCACCTGGGTGAGCAAGTGGCTGAGATCGGCGATGATTTTTTGCTTGGTGACGCCGGGCCGCCATTCGGACGGCGGCTTGAGCGTGATGGTGGTTTCGATCATTTCCACCGGAGCCGGATCGGTGGCGGTGTCGGCGCGGCCAAGTTTCCCCGCGGCCATCAGCACCTCGGGGTATTCGCTCATCACCTTGTCCTGCCAGGCCATGATGCGTTTGACCTCGGGAAGGGAAGTGGCGGGCAGCAGCACCGGCATGAAGAGCAGGCTGCCCTCCTCCAAGGTCGGCATGAATTCGGAGCCGAGCCCGGAGGCGATTTTGGCGGTGCGCGGCAGGTTCCACGTTTCCAGTTGGGCGACAAATTTCCGGGGCAGCCCGAAGGCGACGACCAGGGAAACGGCCAGCAGGGCGGCGGCTCCGGCCAGCACGGTTTTGCCGTGGCGCAAAGCCCAGTCGAGCACCGGGTCGTAGAGGCGGAGGAGGAATTGCATCAGCCGGTTTTTTTCCTCCGGGCGGAACGGCCCGCGCACCAGCAGGGTGCACAGCACCGGCACCACGGTGACGGCCAGCAGCACCGCGCCGATCAGGGCGAAGCTCTTGGTGTAGGCGAGCGGGTGGAAGAGTTTTCCCTCCTGGCCCGTGAGCAGGAAAACCGGGACGAAGGCGAGGATGATGATCGCCATGGAGAAGAACATTGGCCGGCCCACCTGGGTGGAGGCTTCCAGGGTGAGCTGGAAAATTTCCTTTGCGCTGAGGCTCGGCTGGGGATCTTTCGCGGAGGAAATTTTCGCCGCCAGCGCCCGCTCGCAATGGCGGATGACATTTTCCGTCATGACAATCCCCGCGTCCACCAGCACCCCGATGGAGATGGCGATGCCGGTGAGGGACATGATGTGGGAGGAAATGCCGAACTCCCGCATCAGGATGAAGGAAATCAAAATCGAGGCGGGCAGCGGGACGGTGACGATGAGGATGGAGCGGAAGTGGAAGAGAAAGAGAATGTGCGCCAGCGTCACCAGGATGATTTCCTCCGCCAGCGCGTGCTTCAGCGTGTCGATGGCGCGGCCAATCAAATCGCTGCGGTCGTAGAACGGCTCGATGGTGACGCCCGCGGGCAGGCTGGGCTGGATCTCGGCGACGCGCTTTTTGATGTTTTGAATGACCTCGTAGGCGTTCTCGCCGTAGCGCATGACTACGATGCCGCCGACTACCTCGCGCCCGTTGACGTCGAGCGTGCCGCGGCGGAATTCCCCGCCGATTTGCACTTGGGCCACGTCGCGCAGGTAGAGCGGCGTGCCGTTGCGGGCGCGCAAAGGAATTTTTTCGAGGTCGGAAACGTCATTGAGCAGGCCCACTCCGCGCACCACGAATTCCGTGCCGTTTTCCTCCAGGGTTTTTCCTCCGACATTGCGGTTGCTGGCCTCGATGGCGTCCATCACCTCGCCGAGACTGACGGCGAATTGTTTCAACTTGAGCGAGGAAACTTCCACCTCGTACTGGCGGACGAAGCCGCCGATGCCGCCGACCTCGGCCACGCCCGGCACGGCGGCGAGCTGATAGCGGAGGAAATTGTCCTGGAGCGAGCGCAACGAACCGAGATCCTGCTGCGCGTCGTCGTCGGTTTTCAGGTAGTATTGGTAAACCCAGCCCAGTCCGGTGGCGTCGGGCCCGAGGCGGGCGGTGACATTTTTCGGCAAGATTTCCCCCAAGGAATTAAGCCGCTCCAGCACTCTGGTGCGGGCGAAGTAGAGGTCGGTTTGATCCTCGAAAATCACCGTCAAAAACGAAAACCCGAACATGGAGGAAGCGCGGACGGTTTTCACCCCAGCCAACCCTTGGAGAGAGACGGACAGCGGGTAGGTGATCTGGTCTTCGACCTCCTGCGGCGAGCGCCCCGGCCAGTCGGCGTAAACGATGACCTGATTCTCGGAGAGATCCGGGATGGCATCGACCGGGGTGGTGCGCATCGCGTGGACGCCCCAGGCGCAGACGCCGAGGAAAACGGCGAGGACCAGAAAACGATTGTGGAGCGACCAGCGGATCAGGGCGAAAATCATGGCGGAGGAAATTTTGCGTTGCGGCCCGCTTAGTGGAGTTCCTCGCCGCAGTTGAGCATGGCGGCGCCGAAGAAGGGATTGCGCACCTCGGCGTCGCTTTGCTGGAGCCAGCGGGCGGTGCCGAGCACGGGCGACATCGGGCACTGGAAAATTTTCGCCGGGCGTTGCGTGGCGGGCAGGGCGCGGAGGAAATCGGTCAGGGCGTTGCTGAACGGCTCGAAGGGACGGCGCACGGTTTTCAGGTCGGGGCCCTCGAGGAGTTTTTCCGCCAGCGGAGCCAGCTTGTGGTGCATGGCGCCGGAAGTTTGGTGGATGGCGGCGCGCAGTGCGGGCAGGTGTTTTTGGTAGGCGGGTAGATCATCGGCGGCGAGCGCTTCGGTGACTCGCAAGGCGGCGTCGAGCAACGCGGCGGAAATCGCGGGCGCGGCAGTGGTGGCGGGGGAATGGTTTTTCTCGGAGGAAATTTCCTCCGGGGATTTTGCCGCATGGTGGGCGTGGCCGGAGGGGGCGGTTTCGGCGGAGGAAACGGCGGCTTGGGCGAGTTGGGCTTGGCCGTCGAGCAGCAGCGCGGCCTGGGTGACGACCTTTTCCCCCTCCTTGATTCCTTGGAGGACTTCCGCATCGGTGTCGCCGATTTTGCCGAGGGTGAGTTGGCGGAGCTGGTAATTTCCTCCGCCCAGATCGACGTAGGCGACAGGCAGCTGGCGCGTGTGGAGAATCGCGCTGCGCGGGATGAGCAGGGTTGGAGCGGTTTCGAGGTGAATGATCCCATCGGCGGTTTGCCGGTGCAGGATGCGGCGTTGCGGGTTGGGCAGGACGACGCGGACGCGGGCGGTGCGGGAGGTTTCGTTGAGGTTGGGATCGATGAAGGCGATGGGCGCGGTGAATTTTTCTCCGGGCAGCGACGGGAGCGTCACCGTGACCGGCTGGTTGAGCGCGAGGGAGGCGAGATCGCGCTCGTAGGCGTCGAAGACAAACCAGAGCGAGGAAAAATCACCGATCTCGAACAGGGCGTCGTTTTCTTTGACATACTGCCCCTCGTAGGCGTGGCGGGTGATGACCGTGCCGGCGAACGGGGCGCGCAGGACGAGCGTGTCGAGCGGCTTTTTGGTGGTTTCGAGCTGCCGGATATCGGTGTCGGTCAGACCGAGCAGGAGGAGTTTTTCGCGGCTGGAGGCGATGGCGGAGGAGGCGACGGCGCCGGTGGCGGCGAGGCGGAAATTTTCGAGGTAGAGCCGTTGGGCGGTGAGCGCCTCGGGACTGTAAAGCGTGGCCAGCGGTTGGTCGGCGGCGACCTCGACTCCGACCTGGTTGACGTGGAGTTTTTCGATGCGACCGGGCACGCGGGCGGAGAGAAGGCGGTGGCGGGTTTCGTCGTCGTCGATAATTCCCGCGACGCGCAAAGTGCGGTGGAGCGGGGCGATTTTTGCGGAAGTGACGGCGATGCCGATCACGGACGCGGAAGCCTCGGAAAGGGAAACCAGGGAAGGATCGCTTGAATCAAAACCTTTTTCGCCCTCGTAAACCGGGGCGAGGGCCATGCCGCAGAGGGTGCACTTGCCCGGCTTGTCGGACTTGATCCACGGGTGCATCGGGGACTGGTAGAAGCGGATTTTGCGGGCGGAGGAATCGACGGGTGTGGCGACGGTGGGCGGCGGGCTGATGTGGCGGCCCAGATACCAGCCGGTGGCACCAATCGCGGCGGCGAAAGCGAGAAGTGGAAGCGTGGAGGAAATTTTCATAAGTTGATAGGAGAGCGAAGCAAACAGGTCTGCTTGTGGGAAAAAGGGAAACGGAGGGAGGTGATTTAAGATATTCTTGTTAAATTTAGTAAATAAATTAACTTAGCAAGGGGAAGAATTGCTTGGAGGAAGTGGCTGGTGTGTAGGAAATTAAGGAAGATGGTTTTTCGGGAAAATTTGCAGAAGCAGTGGCGAAGGAAATCAGCCTGACGGAAACAGGCAGAGGTGGCACATTTTGGGAGAAGGATGCGGCGTTGGCCATTTGCCGGTTGTGCGGCGGGGGTAGAATTGGAGAGCGCAAAAAAAGCCGGAGACGGTGAAGTCTCCGGCGGAGGAAAATTTCCTTTGCGGCGGGATTAGGCGCCGATTTGGAAGCGAACGAAGCGGGAGATGACGATGTTTTCGCCGGTCTTGGTGATCGTCTCGGTGATCAGGTCGTTGATTTTTTGGTCGGGATTGATCACGAAGGGTTGTTCCAGCAGGCAGATTTCGCCGTAGAATTTTTCCATTTTGCCTTGGACGATTTTTTCGATCGCGGCGGCGGGCTTGCCCTCCATCTGGGCGGCGACGATTTCCTTTTCCTTCTCGACCTCCTCGGCGGGGACTTCCTCGCGTTTGATGAAGCGCGGAGCGGCGGCGGCGATGTGCATGGCGATTTGCTTGGCGAAGGCTTGGAAGGCTTCGTTTTTGGCGACGAAATCGGATTCGCAATTCACTTCGACCAGCACGCCGACCTTGCCGCCGGTGTGGATGTAGGATTGGACGATGCCCTCGGAGGCGGCGCGCCCGGCCTTTTTGTCGCGGGTGGCGGCACCTTTTTTGCGGAGGATTTCGGCGGCGGCATCCATGTCGCCATTGGTTTCGACCAGGGCCTTTTTGCAGTCCATCAGGCCGGCACCGGTGCGGGTGCGCAGGTCGTTAACTTGTTGTGCGGAGATAGCCATTTTTCGGTATGTTCCTTATGCTTGAGGGTTATTCTTTTTCTTTTTTGGCGGCGGGTTTGCGCGCGGCCTTGGCCTTGGGCTTCTTTTCCTCGGCGGTGTCTTCCTCGGAGCCTTCCTCGGATTCTTGGAGGAGGGCCGGGTCGATGGTCACTTCGGGCTGGGCTTCGCCGCCGATGTCCTCGCGGATCGGAGTGACGGTGCGGCGGACGGTGCGTTCGACCTCGCGGCGGGCCAAGCCGGCCTGGATGGCTTCGACGATGACTTCGACGATGAGGCGGACGGATTTGACGGCGTCGTCATTGCCCGGAATCGGGTAATTGACCTTGGAGGGGTCGGAGTTGGTATCGACGAGGCCGATGATGGGGATTTCCTGGCGGAAGGCCTCGTTGATGGCGATGGCCTCGTTTTTGGTGTCGATGACGAACACCGCGCCGGGGAGATTGCGGACTTCGAGCATGCCTTCGAAGTTGCGATGCATACGGGCCATCTCGCGCTTGATGGCAGCGGCCTCCTTTTTGTGCATCTTGGTGAGAGTGCCGTCGGCCTCCATGCGGAGGTAGCGGCGGTATTTCTCAAGGGAATTTTTGATGGTGGCGAAGTTGGTCAGCCCGCCGCCCAGCCAGCGGTTGACGGCGTAGGGCATGTTGACGGACTTGGCGGCCTCGCGCATGGTTTCCTGAGCTTGGCGCTTGGTGGCGATGAAGAGGATGTCCTTGCCGCTGGCGACGAGTTCCTCGACGAATTTGGCGGCGGTTTCCAAGCAGGCGTAGGTTTTCTCGAGGTCGATGATGGAAGTCCCGTTGCGGTGCGCGTACACGAAGGGGCGCGACTTGGGATTCCAGCGGCGTTTTTGGTGCCCGAAGTGCACGCCGGCGTCGAGAAGGTCTTTGACGGTGATATTCATGTTAAACTGGCTCCGTATTTCCAGTGGCCGGGGCAAAGGAAACCTTGGATCTGATGGTTTGTTTTTTTGGTTTTGGAGACAAGGGAGCCGGCGGGTCCGATGTCGAAGAAGCGCGGGAGGAAAGGGGGCGCAGGGATTGCTGGCAAGCGAAATTTCCTTTGGGCGGGGAGAAAAGGCATACCTGTTATTGACTTGCCGGGGGCATCTCCCACATGCTCCGCCCCTTTTCCTCTCATTCCCAACGCATGGCCAAAAACGCATTTCAAAAAGATCCCCGCCGGGGGGATGACCGCAATCTCGTGATTGTTGACCAGGATTTCGGGCAGCCCGATTTGGAGGACCGGATTTGGTTGTTCTGGATTCGTAACCGGACTGGTATCATCCTGTCGGTGCTGTTGGTGATTGTGGCTACGCTGGCCTACATTGTGTGGCATGCGGCGGGGCATTATTCGCAGGGGGCGTGTCAGGCTGCCTATCAAGATGCCGGGGAGGGGCCGGAGGCGAAGCTGGAGTTTTCCCGTGAATATGCGGGTACGGCGCTGGCGGGCGTGGCGGCGCTGGAGGCGGCGGACGCTTTTTACAAGGACAAGCAGTTTGCCAAGGCGGCGGGTGCCTATGCGCTGGCGCGGACGGAAGTGTCGGCCAATGAGCCGGTGGAAGCAGTGCTGGCGGGGCGGGCGGCGCTGGGAGAGGCATTTTCCTTGCTGGCTGACGGCCAGCGCGAGCCGGGAAAGCAGGTGTTGGGGCAGCTGGCGGGCAATGGCAAATTCCCCGAGGCGGTGCGGGGGCAGGCGATGTACACGATGGCGCTGCTGGCTTTGGAGGACCGGTCATTGGATGAGGCCCGGCGCTGGCTGGATCAGATGGACCAAGTTGCCACCCAGAGCCCTTCCCAGAATTTCGATCCCTGGCAGCAAAAGAAACTGGAGTTGTTAATGCGCGAACCTGCGTTGGTGCGCCCGGCGGAGAGCCCGGCGACTTCGGCGGACGCGGAGCGCGCCCCGGGGGCGCAATAAACGCGACGGCAGCGAGGCGTCTTTTTCATCAATGACTACGGAGCCCAGCGTTGTCGAAGTCGTGCCCGCGATTCAGGTGGAGAATCTGAGCAAGCGGTATGGTTCGTTGCAGGCGATAGAGCAGGTGGGTTTTTCGGTCGGCGCGGGGGAAATCGTCGGGTTTCTCGGTCCGAACGGCGCAGGGAAAAGCACTACCATGCGCATCTTGGCCGGGTTGATGCCGGCGACAGCCGGGGTGGCGCGGATTTGCGGGGCTTCGGTGGCTTGGGAACCGGATGTGACCAAGCGGCATCTTGGCTACATGCCGGAGAACAATCCCCTGCCGGATGATTTGCGGGTGACGGAGTATTTGCGCTGGCGGGCCAAGCTGAAGGGTGTGCACTGGCGGGATGTCTCGGCGCGGGTCAATGCGGCGATGGAGGCCTGCGATTTGGTGCGCAAGGCGCGGCGGCGGTTGATTGGCACCCTTTCAAAGGGATTTCGGCAGCGGGTGGGTATTGCGGACGCGTTGCTGGGCGACCCGAAAGTCATTATTTTGGACGAGCCGACCATCGGGCTCGACCCGCACCAGATTCTGGGAATCCGGCGGTTGATCAACAATCTGCGGGGCAGGATGGCGGTGCTCATTTCGAGCCACATACTCCCGGAGATCGAGCAGGTTTGCGACCGGGTGATCATCATTAATCAAGGGCGGATTGTGGCCAGTGGAACGCCGGATGAGTTGCGGCGGGAGTTTATGCCCGAGGTCACCTTTACCGTGGTGGCGGAAGCCAGTAGCGAAGTGTTGAAGGCGGGGCTGGTTGCCGGGGAGTCGCGGGTGCGGGTGGTGGATAGGGGAGCGGCGGCTGGTGGAGCGCGGCATTTGCAGGTGGTTTTGCCTGCCGGCTCGCCTTTGGGCGGGGAATTGCTGCAGCGGGTGTACGCGGTGTGCGAGGGGCGGGTGCGTTCGTTGCATCCGGTGCAGCCGAGTTTGGAGGATATTTTCATTGCCGCCACCCGGCGGAGCTGGGAAGTGGTCGCGGAGGATGGAACGAACCGGCGGGGAGAAAAAGCGGGGACACTTTGAATGCGGACTTTTAGGATATTGCTCTGGCATGAGTTGAGGTCGCTGGCGATTGCCACGCCGACCTATGTGGCGGCGGCCATTTTTCTTGCACTGATGGGGGCGATGTATTTCGCGCTGTTGAAAGAGGCGCAAGTGGCGACCCTGGACCACACGCCGGTGGAGCGATTTTTCCAGCTGTTCGCGCTGCCGCTGTTTTTCATCGTGCCGCTGCTGACGATGCGCAGCTTTGCGGAGGAGCGGCGGCAGGGCACGCTGGGTGCGCTGCTTTCGACGCCAGTGCGTCCGGTGCATGTGGTGCTGGCGAAATTTGGCGCGGCTTATCTGCTATATGTGGCGCTATGGGCGCTGGCCTTGCTTTATCCGGCCGTCACTTGGTGGATGCTGAAAGGGTTGTACAATGATCCGCGGCTGCTGGCCCTGCCCGCGCTGCAAGGCGGATTTCTTTTTATCATGGTGAGCGGCTTGCTGTATATTGCCACGGGAGTGCTGGCGAGCAGTCTGACCCGCAGCACGCTGGTGGCGGGGCTGCTGACTTTTTGCGCACTGTTTTTCTTGGTGTTGCTGGGGAGCCTGCTGCAGCAGGTGCCGTTTGACGCTTATACTTGGGCGCGCTGGCTGGAGCAGCCGGCGGAGTATTTCAACACGTTCAAGCACTTGGACGCGTTTACCCGGGGCCTTGTGGATACCCGGCCGGTTTTCCTTTTCGGATCGGGCGCCCTGCTCGCGCTGGGGTTGACGGTGCTGACAGTGGAGTCCAAGGTTTAAGAAAGAGAGACGATGGCGGAGCGATTTTCAGATTTCAAAACGGCGCGCCGGTGGAACGGCCTCAACCGGCTGCTGCAGGTGCTGCTGAGCATCAGCTTGGTATTGGGGTTGAATTATCTGGTGTTGCAAACGGCCTTTCACACGCGGTGGGATTTGTCAGGAGACCAGCGGCAGATGTTGTCGTTGGAGACGCGGAAGTATCTGGAGTCGGTCGCGCACCGGGTGCCGGAAGGCCGCCTGCCCTGGGTGCGCGCGTATGTGACCCTGTCCCCGGAGGAAATGCCGAATGAGGAGCTGGCCCAGCAGGTGCGGCCGTTATTGCGGCAGCTCAATCGGCTGGCAGATGATTTTTCCTTTGCGGCCAACCAGGAGCAGCGGGTGCGCGGCTGGTTCAAGGTGGAGGCGGCGGACCGGGTGAAAAACGCCGGAGTGTGGACCGAGCTGAATTCGCGTTTTGCGCCGGTGACGGAGCGGACCGCGCTGGTGGTGGTGTGCGAGCAAAAAGGAAAATACGAATACATTGATCTGGCGGATCTGGTGCGCAACCGGAAGAGTGGCGACGGGCGGACGGAGATAGATCTTTTTCGCGGGGAAGAGGTGCTGATCAACGCGTTGCTGCGGGTGACAGACGACAAGTCTCCGGTGGTTTACCTGACCACCGGCCATGGGGAGAAAAGCCGAACCCAGTCGGGGGACCAAGGCTTGTCGCTGCTGGAGCTGAAACTGCGGAACCGCAACATGCAGCTCAAGGAGCTGGATTTGCTGGAATACAACGAGGTGCCGACGGACGCCAGCATGGTGATGATTGCCGGCCCGCTCACCGCCTTTATGCCGCAGGAGGTGGAAAAATTGCGCCGTTACATGCGAGAGCGCAGCGGTCGGGTGCTGGCCTTTGTGGATGTCGGGGCGAAATACAATCTGGATGATTTGTTTTACGACTGGGGGATTTTGGTGGACGATGCGCAGGTATGGGAAACGCCTGGCGGCGGAAGGGATCCGTCCCAAGCTTTGCTGCTGGGAGTGAGGGAAATGGACCATCCGCTGACCCAGCAACTGCGGACCACCGGCGTGCCGCTGGAGGTCGGGATGGCGCGTCCGGTACGCTACGATTTGGCCGGCCCGATGGATGATACTTTGCAGGTTTTCGAACTGGTTGGCACCTCGGCGAAGGACGCGTGGGGCGAGCGGGATTACCGGCATCCGCCATTTACCTTTAATTTTGAGCGTGGCGACATCCCGGCTCCCGTGAGTGTGGCGGTGGTGGCCGAGCGGGTGGCCGGGCGCAAGCAGAACATCAACATCCCGGCTGGGCGCATGCTGGTGTTCGGGTCGAGCGACGTGGTGTCGAATGCGAGGATCAACAGCATGGCCAATTCGTTTTTCCTGCTCAACGCGGTGAACTGGATGCTGGATCGTGACCAATTCTTAAATATTCCCCCGCGCCCGTTGCCGGAGTTTCATCTGCAAGCGACGAATTCGGACCTCGGGCG
This sequence comes from uncultured Opitutia bacterium, assembly GCA_937874455.1. Classification (GTDB taxonomy): domain Bacteria; phylum Verrucomicrobiota; class Verrucomicrobiia; order Opitutales; family UBA953; genus CALNBE01. Next base: position 11,061 of record CALNBE010000245.1, read on the forward strand.
GGTGGGCAAGACCTTTCTCCTGCTGCCGGGAATGATGCTGCTGCTGGGCGCGGCGGTTTTCCTTTGGCGGCGCAGCACCTAGCCGCAATTTCCCCATGCGTTTCAAAATTACCATTTTTCTCCTTCTCGCCAACCTCGCAACTTTCGGGCTGATCTGGAAGATGGAGCGCGAGCGCGGACTGCCGCCAACGAGCGGCGCGCCGGTTTTTGCGGCGAACATCCAGCGGATTGCGGTGCGCGGGCCCGGCGTTTCCCATCCTTATGTCTTGGAGAAGGGGCAGCAGGGTTGGCGGGTGCTGGAGCCCTTCAAATGGGCGGCCGCGGACCGCGCGGTGGAGCGGGTGCTGGAGCAATTGCGTTTTCTGCAACTGGACCGGAGTTTCACGGTGCAGGAGGCAAAGGAAAATGGCAGCGAGCTCTCTGCTTATGGGCTGGATCAGCCGGAGATCGTCTTGGAAGTGAGCGACGGCGCGAAGGAGCCGGTGCGGGTGTCGATTGGGGTGCCAAAGGTGGAGGGCAACAGCGTGGGGCCGGTTTATCTGCTGACTCCGGGCGAGCGGATCATCCCCGCGACCCGGGCTTTGCTGGAGGATCTGATGGTGGCGCCGGAACAGCTGCGCAGCACCAGAGTTTTCGCTCTGGCTCCCTTTGAGGTGAGCGATGTCACCGTGTGGAACCGTTCCCGTGACGGGAAGGAGCAGCATACCGGTTTGCGCCGCGAGCAGATGACGATTCCGGGGGAGGTTGATCTGGAAACGGTGTGGCGTTTCGAGGCGCCGCTTGAGGCGGACGCTGACGGCAATCTCGTCCAAGCGCAGCTGGTCCGGCTGACTCAGCTGGACTACGACAATTTCACGGAGGGCACGGCGGAACGCCTGGAGCAGAGCGGCCTGGCCACCCCCGCGATGCGGATCGCGTTGGTGGGTGGAACCCGGCAGCAGACGTTGCTGGTCGGTCAAAAGCACCTTGAGGCACGGGTGCCGCGCTATTACGCGAAGCTGAGTGATAATCCTGCGATTTTCACTGTTGATGCCGCCGCCATCGACTCTTGGCGGGATGCGGTGGGTACTTTGCGGGACCGACGCTTCCTGCGGTTTCATCCCTCTCTGTTGCGTGAAATCACCGTGCATATCGGAGGGAATTCGCTGGCGCTGCACCGGCGGACGGAGGGTGGCGCGCCGGCGGGCAGCGGAACCGATGGTTTGGGGGACTGGATCATTCCCATGGTGCCGGGCACCACGGCCACGGTGACTCTTGCTGCCGATGCCAAGGCAATGGCGAATTTGATCGGGGCGTTGCGCAATTTGTCGGCGGAGGATTTTGTGCCGGAAGGAGAGGTGACTGCCGCGCAGCAGGCATGGATCAGGGCTTTTGTGAGCGACGTGCCGAGTGCCGAGGACTTGGCGGCACTCAAGTTGAATCGTCCGGAGTGCCGGGTGGAGCTTGGCTTTAGCGAAGGCGGATCGCGGGTGCTTTTGCTCGCGAGTCCAAATGGGGCGCAAATGCCTTATCATGCCAAGCTGGACGGGCGTCCTTCTGTTTATTCTGTCGGGCCCATGCTCCGGCAGCAGCTGTCTGTTGATCCGAATTTTTACCGGACGCGGGTGGTGGAACAACTGGCGGATGATGTGAAATTGACCGCGCTGACCTTGACGGATTTGGCGACGGGAAGGGTGTTGTTGAAGGAAAATCGGGTCGATCCGGCGATCACTTGGGAAAAGGCACTGGCCACGCGCTCGGCGAAGGAGCGAGCGGAGGTGCTGGCGCTTCTGGGACAAATGCGAAGAATCGCCGCGACGGCGTTTTCCCCTGAGCCGTTTTCTCCTCAGTTTACCGCCAAGGCTCCGGGATCAACGGTGGCGGAGGGCTGGCGCTACCAACTGGATGTCGGGGTGCGGGTGCCGGGGGCGACGGTGGACGAGACGCGGACGTGGTTCTTTACCCGGCGGCTGGGCGGCACTGAGCAGTGGGCGGGAAGTCCGGGGCACGGAGTGATTTTCCAGTTGGAGCAGGGCTTGGTTGATGCCTTGTTTCCGGTGACGTTTGGGCGGGATCGCAGTGAAGATGTGCCGGCGGTCAAGCCACCACCTTCGGTGCCCGCGCCGAGTGCTGCCGCTTTCCAGTAAGCATGGTACGGAAGATTCGCTTGACTCCCTGGCGGAGAAAACGAATGTCCCCACCTCTTTGTTCCCGTAGTTCAATGGATAGAACACTGGCCTCCGAAGCCGGTGATTTGGGTTCGAGTCCCAACGGGAGCACCATTTGAAGCCCTTGCTTTGCAAGGGCTTTTGAGTTTTTGGAGGTTGTTGCGTTCTCGGTTACGGTCATAAAAAAACCCGTGCGATGAAGCACGGGCGGCGGGAAAAAGGGGTGTTGTGTCGGAAAGGGAATCAGTCGAGGCGGGTGGCGTCGATCAAACCATGTTTGACGCTGAAACGAACCAAGCTGGCGACATCGTGCAGTCCCAGTTTTTTCATCAAATTGGTCCGGTGATTTTCCGCGGTTTTGACGCTGATGGAGAGCTTTTGGGCGATTTCCTTGGTGCTGTAGCTCTCTGCGATAAGTTGGAGGATTTCCCGTTCGCGAGTGGTGAGCAATTCGACGCCCTGACGTTCGCCGAGAGACGGGTTGACCAGTGCTTCGCGCAGCAGTTGGGCGACGTTGGGGCCAAAGTAGCTGCCGCCGCTGCCGACTATTTCGATGCCTTTTCGCAACTCGCTCAGCGGGGCGGATTTTTCCACGAATCCGTGGGCGCCGGACTGGAGAAGTTCTTTAACAAGGAGGGGGTTTTGGTGGCCGGAGAAAATGAGCACACGGGTGGAGTCAAGTTGGCGGCTGAAACGGCGGAGCACCTCAACGCCGTTGAGGCCGGGCAGCATCACGTCGAGGATGACCAGATCGGGCTTTAGCTCTAGACAAAGGTCATACCCAGTCTGGCCTTCGCCGGTTGAGCCGACAACTTCGTATTCACCATCAATTTGCAGTATTTCGGCAATCATCTCGCGGATGGCCGTTTGATCTTCGATAACAACAACGCGTTTTTTCATGGGTTACGGATGAGGGGGTAAGATGTGTAACTTTGAGAAGCTTAAGCAAGCTCTCTTCGTCTGCGGAAGAAATTTAACAAAAATAATCTTTTTGATTCGTTCGTAAGGGTCCTTTGCAAAAGGGGGAGGTGGAGGAAGCGATGGGCTATTTTTCAACGGTTTTTTTGCGAAGGCCGTTTGTTCTGAGCGATCGAGGGTCTTTCATTTCGACAAAAAAAGATATCAAAAACGAATTTGATGTGCCGGATCGGCTAGAACAGTGCGTTAAGAGTTGTGGAGCGGCTGAGGGAAAAGGCGGTGCGTAGGCGGAGGAAATTTTCGAATAGTTCGCCGGGGGAGCCGGGGGAGGAAAATTGCATGGTGAGGAGGTGCCCAGAGAAGACGACTTCGGCTGGCACTCCGGAGACGCTCAGGGTGCAGGTGTGACAGTCGGAAGGGTAATCGATGCGGAGGGGGGATGTTGGGGGGAGCGCTTCGACGGCGTCGATGACTGCCTCGACGGAGTGGGGCTGGTTTGGCAGGAACTCTAGGTGGTCGAAGAGGCCGGAGAAAAGCGTGTCCCAAGGGGCGGAGGAAATGTCGGCGGCGGGGGAAATGCTGTGCAGAAGGAGGCTGCGGCGGTAGTGGGCGGGGCAGTCGGGGGCGATGGCGTACTGCCATTCGAGGGCGAAGTCCCGGGTTTGCAGCAGGGCGTGGCCGGTGGCGGAGTGCAGGGTGAGTTCGCGGCGTTTGTAGCCCAGTGTTTCGCGGGTTTTTTGGAAAAAGGCCTCGGATTCGGCCCGTAGTTCGGTGTCGCAGATTTTTGCGAGAAAGGCGTTGGTGGCAGGGGTGTCGGCGCCTGGCACCGTGTGCACATTTTTTTTAAAGCCGGACAGTTTTTTGATCGGGCCACCGGTGCTGGCGGAGAGGCGGATTTCGGAGAGAAATCCGGCGGCGGAGCGCGGGGCGGCGTTGTCGTCGGGCGGGGGCGTCATTTGGCCTGCGCGGAGGGATTATTCGATGGGCTCGCCTTCGAATTCGACGGTGATGGTGCTTTCTCCCGGTTGGGGGCGGGGATTGCGCAGCATGATGAAATTGTCGGCGAGGACGGGTTGGTACTGGTATCCGGAGACAATCCGTGGGTTGCGCAACCGGGTGGTGAACATCAGGCAGAGCGGGGTGTCGTTTTGCATGGCGCTGGCGGGATCGTTAATGGTTACCTGCAGTTGGAAGGACTGGCCGCCGAGGTGCTGGACGCCGACGGAGAGAAAACTGGGGATGCGCAGGGCCTCGAAGGACGCGTGCCAAGCGGGGTCTCCGTAGAAGGCGACGGTGTCGATGTCCCAGAGCAGGCCGACCAGTTGGGCGTCCTTGTTTTGGCGGTTGCGGGGATTGCGCATGTTGCGCGGATCAAATTTCAGCCCGGCCGTGGCCATGTCCTGGATGTGTTGTTGCAGGCCGACTTCCCCCTCGCCCAGCCGGATGGTGTAGTTGAGGGCGGCTGGGTCGAGTTGCTGGATGTCAGCCAGCATGGCTTGCTGGTTGAAGAAGAACGCTTCGGAGAAACTGTAGCGGGCGGGGAGTTTTTGCCAGAGCGCGAGCATGTCCCAGCCTCCGCGGCCGAACCAGGTGTTGACTGTGTAGCCGGCCATTTGTCGGACGCCGTATTCGCCCATCATGGCGGTGACCATGCAGTCGGGGCCGTTGACGTGTCCGACGAGGCAGTTGCCGACGGGGAAATAGACCTTGCGGTTGTCGGAGGGAAAAATGGCCGGAGTGTCGGCGGCGGGGGCCTTCTGGCGGGGGTCGGCGATTGGGTAGAGTTGGCCGTCCTTGACGCGAAGGATGCCGCGGCCAAAGGGCATCTCGACGCCGTTTTCAAAGCCGTGGGAGGAGGTGACGAGCAAGTCGGGCACGCTGTTGTTAAAATATTCGGCCCAGGCGAAGGCGTCGTTTTTGCCAAGGTTGTCGCGTCCGCGGGCGACGGAGCCACCGGGTTTTTTCCAGAGCCAGCCGCCGGGGGGATTGGCGTCGCTGAGGAGAAAATATTCGTTGAATAATTCCTCGCGCAGTCCGGTGGTGGCGAGGGCGCGGGTGATTTCAAGCGGCGGCGGTGTCTGGGTGAGTGCGAGGGCTTTTTGGGCATTTTTCCCGGTAATGATGCCCCACTGGGTGTCGAGCCAGGGGTCGTCGTCCAGTTTGCGGGTGAGGCGGTGCACGGCGGCAACATAGTCACGGCCGCATTCCTCGGGTCGTGCGACAAAGGCGGTGTAGCGCGGCATTTGCGGGGCGAGCCGCTCCCGGCAGAGGGAGACGTCGCCGGAGTAAAGCACCAGTGTCGCTTGATGTCCGGTGACCATGGCGTCCACCACTTCGCGCCATTCGGGATCCTGGTAAGTTTCTTCGGAGGCGACCACCGCATAGGAAAAGTTCCATTTGCCGTCGGAGGCGGCCAGGGCGATGCGCTGGATCTGGCATCCGGTCAGCATCCAGGGGAGAAGGAGCAGGGCGAGCAAGGGGAGTGCGGCGGCGGTTTTTCGCATGGGCGCAAGAGAAAGTTCTTCGGGGGGATCTTTCAATGCCCAAAGGCGGGGATTTCCCTTGCGAATGCGCAAAAGCGGAAGTTTTTGCTTTCGCATTGCGCCGGAGTCCTTTTCCTCGCCCTCCCGGCCCATAATGGACAAGAAAAACACCACCATCGGCATCGTCCTGATTCTCTCCGCCATAGGACTTCTTTTCTGGAATTCGACCCAGCAACCCGCTCCCGTGTCGCTGCCGCGCCCCCCGGTGGTCCGGCAGCCGGATGCCCCGGTCGCCGTCGCGCCCGCCCCGGCTGCTGCGGGGCAGACTGTAGTTCCCGTGGAGAATCTGGACGCAGGGGCGGCAAAAACCGTGGTGCTGGCCAACGACACTTTGCAGGTGAGTCTGACGACGCGCGGCGGTGGCATTGAAACCATCGGGTTGTTGCAGCAGGCGGACACGTTGGAGCACCGGAAGACTCCGGCCGAGCACCCGTATTTGTTCAATGCCGAGGGGAAACTCCCGGCGCTGGCGTTGAGCCTGGAGGATGTTGCCACCGGGCAGTCGGTGCCGTGGTTGCCGGAGTTTTCCGTCGCGGAGGAAATTCCCGGTGAGCGGGTGACCTTGGAGGCGGCGCTGCCCGGCGGTGGCAAGGTACTCCGCACCTATGCTTTTTCGAGCGGAGAAAATTCTGATCCGCACCTGTTGAAATTTCGCACCACCTTCAAGGCGGGTGACGCCGCCCTGCCTGCGATGAGCCTGCGGATGAACACCGGGACGCTGCCGCCCACGGTCGGTGATTCGCACAACCAATTTCTTGGCGTCGCGACCTACGACGGCGACACTTTTCACAAGACGGGTGTGGATATGTTCAATCCCAGCAGCGGGTTTTGGGGCATGGGCGCGCGGGCGGCGTCCCCCTCGGTGCTGGTGCCGCGCGGTGTGGAGACTTGGCAGTGGGTCTCGGTCAGCAACCAATTTTTTGCCGGGATCATCCGCTTTGACGAGGAAACCCGAGGCCGGGTGAACGGCCTTTTGGTGACGCCGGCCATGACGCGGTATGACGCAGAGCTGCGGCACAATGTCGTGGAATCGGTGAAGGGCGATGTGGGCTTTCAGCTGCCCGCGCTCCAGCCGGGGCAGGAGGTGGCGCTGGGGGCGACTTACTATGTCGGCCCGCGCGAGCACAACCGGCTGGCCAATCTTGGCGGCGGGCAGGAGGAGGTGGTGCAATTCGGCAAGCTGTTCTGGGTCATCTCGGTTGCTTTCCTTTGCAAGATTTTCGTGGTGATTCTGGGCGGGCTGCACTCGCTGTTCCCTGATTCGCCGTGGAGTTGGGGCTTGGCGATTATTTCCCTTACGGTGCTCATCAAGGCCATCACTTGGCCGCTGGTCACCACCCAGCAGCGTTCGGCGGAGCGGATGCGCCAGTTTCAAGGGCCGATGAAGGACATTCGGGAAAAATACAAGGACGACCCGCGGAAGATGCAGCAGGAGATGATGAAGCTCTACCAGCAGCACAAAATCAATCCCTTCGCAGGTTGCCTGCCGGTGCTGATCCAGATCCCGATCTTTACCGGACTGTTTTTTACTTTTCAGTCGCTGGCGCAATTGCGCTTCCAGTCCTTCCTGTGGATTCCTGATTTATCCATGCCCGACGTGATTCCTGGGTTGGAGACCATCGGCGGTTTTCCGATTCACATTCTGCCGGTCTTCATGGGCGTGACGATGCTGCTGAACATGCGCCTCACCCCGATGCCGAATGTCGAGGGGCAGCAAAAGATGATTTTCTACGGGATGATGATCATGTTCCCGATCATCTGTTACAAGATGCCCGCGGCTTTGATGCTTTATTATTCGGTGCAAAACTGCCTTACTATCGTGCAGACCTTTGTCACGCGCCGGCGGATGCGCAACGAGCCGCAACCCGAGCCGGCCACCCCGGCGCCCAAAAGCAAAAAAACGGCGCGGCGGAAAAAGTAATTTCCTTCGCGGCGGTTTTACCCTTCGTTCTCCAACCTTAACCCATATTCCCCATGTCAGGACATAGTAAATGGCATACCACCAAGCGCCACAAGGCGGTGATTGACGCCAAACGCGGCAAGATCTTCAGCGTGCTGGCGAAGGACCTCACGCTGGCCGCCCGCGACGGCGGCGGCGATCCGAACGCCAACGCCAAGCTGCGCACGCTGTTGCTCAAGGCCCGTGCCGCGAACATGCCGAGCGACAACATTGACCGCGCTGTCAAAAAGGGCACCGGCGAGCTGCCCGGCGTGACGTACGAGGAAATTGTTTACGAGGGCTATGCGCCCGGAGGCGTCGGCGTGATTGTGGAAGTCACCACCGACAACAAAAACCGCGCTGTCGGCGAGGTGCGTTCCTCCTTTACCAAGGCTGGCGGCAGTCTGGCCGCGCCAGGAGCGCTGGCGTTCAATTTCCAACGCAAGGGCCAGTTCCTGATTAGCGCTGACGCCACTACCGAGGACGCGCTGATGGAAATCGCCCTCGAAGCCGGAGCGGAGGATGTGATCAACAACGAGGATCACTTCGAAGTCCTGTGCGGCGTGTCCGAGTTTGACGCGGTGGCCAAGGCGCTTGAAGACAAAGGCATCAAGCCCGAATCCTCCGAGTTGGCCTATCTGCCCAACACCACCGTCCCGGTGACCGATCCCGATCAGGCGAAGAAAATCCTCCGGCTGATCGAAGTGCTGGAGGATCTCGACGACGTGAAGGCCGTCCACGCCAATCACGAAATCGACGACAGCTTGCTGGGCTGAGGCACCGTCTGGCGCGGCACATTGTTGGCAAAGGAAAAAGTCCGCTCTTGGAGCGGGCTTTTTTTTGGATACTTCCGCCCATCCCGAGGAAAAGCCTGGGTGCGTGAAGGCGCACCAAAGGAAACGCGGCGGGTGAAGGCGCGAAGGAAATTTGCAGCAAATTTTTGAGTGAAAAAACTTTCCCTTGCTCGGATGCGCCAAGAGGAGGGCAGCGTGGGCATTTTTGATTAAATGCAAAATTTCCTATCAAGATGGGTGTTTTTTGGAGGCGTTTTAAGGGGGAAGATCAGAGCATTGGGTAGTAAATTGGAGATTTTTTAGGTGTTTACTCTATTGTTGCTTGACAAAGGAGGGCGTGTTTCAGTTCGTCTTCTTGTGAAAAAGATAATTACTAAAGAAAAACTAGTGCTTTTATTGGGGCTGCTGGTGGTGCTGCTTTGCCCGGTGGGGGCTGCAGGGTCGGTGGCGTATCTGACCGCAGAGGGGCGGAATCCGTGGGGTATTTCTTCGGAGGATCCTGGTTCGAATGAGGCGGCAATGGACCGGGTGTTTGGCGATGATGGCTGGGAAAATTTACGCTTTGAAACCGTGGATGCGAACAGCTTGTTCAGTTCGGAGTACAGCTTCATTTTCTTGGAAGGCGGCGATGGGGCGGCAACGGGATTGGAAAATTTTCTGACGGCGAACGGCGGATTGATTGAGGATTGGGTGCGCGCTGGCGGCCGGCTTTTCATCAATGCTGCGCCGAATGAGGGCGGCAGCATGAATCTGGGGTTTGACCTGAGTTTGAATTACAGCAGGGACACCAGCATTGCGCACAGCTACAATGCCTCTGCGGTTGATCCCAATCATGTGATTTTTGATGGAAACTATGGAAATGCCGGGGGCATTGTAGCT
>CALNBE010000246.1 GCA_937874455.1 uncultured Opitutia bacterium
CCCCCGCCTGCCAATTAGGGCCGCTCACCCGCGCCGCCGCTGGCGCACCGCCTCGTACAGACAAATCGTTCCCGCCATCCCGACATTGAGCGAGTCTGACAACCCGGCCTGCGGAATTCCAATCTGCCGACACTCGGTATCTTCCAGCCAGAAACGCGACAACCCGTCCTTTTCACTGCCCAGCAAAATCGCGCTCGGCCCGGAAAAATCCGCCGTCCACAAATCCCGCTCCGCTCCCGGAGTGGTCGCAAAAACCCGGATTCCCTTCCTCCGCAAAAAGGCCGCCGTTTCCTCCGCGGTCGCCACCGCACAGGGCATCGAAAACAACGCGCCCTGCGAGGACCGCACCACGCTCGGATTGAACACATCCGTCACCGGGTCGCAGCACAGCAGCGCCGAGCAACCCGCCGAGTCCGCCGTGCGAAACAACGCGCCAAGGTTGCCGGGTTTCTCCACCGCCTCCACCGCCAGCAGCAACGGATTCTCCGGCAGACGGAGCAAATCCAGTCTGGCTTCCCAGCAGTGGGCCACCGCCAAAATACCGTCCGAGCCGTCCCGTCCGCTGACTTTCTCAAAAGCACTCCCGCCCAGCTCCCAACAGGCGACGCTCGTTCCGCGAATTTGCTCCGCCAGTTGCGCCGCTTCCGACTGCTTGAACAGCTCCGGGCAAAAATAAAATTCCTCCAAGGCCACGCCCGCCGCCACCGCCCGCGACACTTCGCGAAAACCCTCGACAAGGAAAAGCCCGCGCTCCCGCCTCGCCGCCCGCTCCCGCAAGCGCGCCAGCGCCTGCACGCGGGGATTCTGCCGACTGGAAATGACAGGTGCTTCAGCCATGCGCGTGACTCAAAATTCCTCCCGGCCCTTCGTCTTAAAAACTTTCAGCAAGAAAAACAGGCTGGGGAAAATAAAACAACTGCCGACCAGCAACGCCAGCACCAGCTGCCACAACGTGGCCTCCGGTGCCGCCGCTTCGTAGAAATTAATCTTCCCCTGCGCCGTGATCAGAGCGTTCGGCGCATAGAGCAGCCACCAGCCGAGCAAAATCAACGTCACCTGCCCCGCCGCCACAATCCGCGTCAACGCCGTGCGATGCTTCTGCACAAACACCCACAGCGCCACAAACAGCCCGGTCGCCACCACCAGCACGCCGAGGGTCAGCGGATGCGCAAAAAACACCGCGGGCAAATTTTCCTTCTCGCCATACGAGGCCGCAAACACCAGCCCGCCAGCCAGCACCACCAGCACGTTGAACACCGCCGCCCGGCGGAGGAAAAGCCGCCGCAGCTCCGGTTCCTCCGTCTCCCCGATCAGGTAAACGCTCGCCAGAAACGCAAAGATACAAATCACAAACACGCCCACCGCCGCCGGATACCAGCCAATCCACGGAGCAAAATACGCGGACCAGACATCCCGCGTCTCCACATCAATCAGCCCGCGCCCCAAGCTCGCCGCGATGACCCCAAGCCAAAACGCAGTCCAAATGCTCGATCCGCTAAACAGCCAGGTGTACACTCGTTGCGACTTTTCCTCCTGCACCGCGTCGTAATGCCGGAAGGTAAACGTGGCCCCGCGGATCACAATGCCCACCAGCAGCGCCAGCATCGGCACATGCAAATACGTCATCAACGGCACAAACACACCGGGAAATCCCATGAACAAAATCACCACCAGCACGATCAGCCAGACGTGGTTCGCCTCCCACACCGGCCCCATCGCCTCGTTGATCAAATGCTTTTGCGCCTCGCGTAATTTCCCCGCCGGCAGCATTTCCAATATCCCCGCGCCATAATCCGAGCCGCCCAGCAGCACGTACAACAGGAGCGAGGCTCCGATGAAAAACAATAAAATCTCGATCATAGCACGTCCTCCAGGCGTTTTTGCGCGACCTGAATCTGCCGCTTGAACAACCACACGGTCGCCACCGCGAGGAGGAAATAAAGCACCAGAAACAGATAGAAATGATACTGCATGCCCGGCACCGGCGTCACCGCGTCCTTCGTCTTCATCACGCCGTAAACAATCCACGGCTGGCGGCCCACCTCCGTCACCGTCCACCCGGCCTCAATCGCAATCATGCCCAAGGGGACGCTGAACACCAGCGTCCACAAAAACCACGGAGGAAAATTTCCTTTGCGCCAAAAGTAAAAAAACAGGAGCGACAGCACCGCCAGCACGCCCCCGATGCCCACCATGATCTGAAACGCCACGTGCGTGATCACCACCGGAGGCCATTCCTCCCGCGGCCATTCCTCCAGACCGCGCACTTCCGCATTCACATCGTCATACGCGATGAAGCTCAACATGCCGGGCAAAGGAATGCCCCATTTCATCTCCTGCGTCTCCACGTCGGGAATCCCGCCAATCCATAACGGCGCCTGCTTTGATGTTTTGAAATGGCCCTCCATCGCCGCCAGCTTCGCCGGTTGCAACTCCGCCACCCGCTGCCCGGCGAAATGCCCGACAAGCGGCTGGAGCAGCGAGGCCACCGCCCCGAAGGTCAGCGCAATCTTCAACGCCCGCAGATGAAATTCCTTCGCCTTCCCCTTCAAATAAAGCGCCGCGTGAATGCCCGCCACCGCAAACCCCACCGCCTGCATCGCCGCCACCTGCATGTGCATCGTCTGGTGCAGCCAGGCCTCGTTGAACATCGCCGCCACCGGATCAATGTTCACCGCCGCGCCATCCACCCAGTCAAACCCGGTCGGCGCGTTCATCCAGCCGTTCACCGCCACCACAAAAATCCCCGAGGAAAATCCCGCGATGCCGACCACCAGTCCCGTCGCCCAATGCACCCACTTGTTCATCCGCTCCCAGCCGTAAAGAAAAAGCCCGATCGCCACCGCCTCCAAAAAGAAGGCCGTCCCCTCCCAGGAAAACGGCATCCCAATGACCGGCATCGCGTGCTTCATGAACTCCGGCCACAACAACCCCAGCTCAAAGGAAAGCACCGTCCCCGACACCGCCCCCACCGCGAACAAAATCGCCACGCCCTTCAACCACATCTTCGTCAACTCCAAGTAAACCGGTTTCCCAGTCTTCAAGTGCAAATAATGCGCCGCCGACATGAAAAACGGCATCGTCATCCCCACCGAAGCAAAGATGATGTGAAACCCGAGGGAGAAGGCCATCGTCGAGCGGGCGGCGAGCAGATCGTCCATAAGCGGCCCACACTTCCCCGCAAATCCCGCATTGTCAACGCAGCCTTGGGTTAGGAAAAAAACTTATCCCCGCATCACTTCGGCTTATTTTCCCCTCCAATTGCCGATTCCCCCAATCACGACAAAAATGATTTCTGCCTTGGCACCTGGGAAAACGCCCCCAGCATTAAGCACATGAAGAATATCTGCCCCATCCTCCTGTTTCTTCTCATCTGCGCCGCTTTTTCGCCGTCCGCCGAGGCGGGAAAAGTCGACACCAAAGCCATTCCCAACAAGGGAATTTTCGGCATCAAAGTAGCCGGCACCGACCAAGAATATTACGGACGCGCCGATCTGGTTTCCTCCATTGCCTTCCAAGAATACACCACCGGCACCTTCATCGTCAGCGAAGTCACCGTGGACATGATTGGCAGCGGGCAATTGCTCCGCATCTACTCCACCAGAGTACCGGGCCTTTCCGACGCGCAAAACGAGGCGGAACACCTTCGGGAAAGCGCCAACATGCTTTCCAACACGGGCTCCCTCACCACGCCAAGCCTGCCCACGCTCCCCTCGCAGCTGACCAGAGCCGACCAAGCCGTGCAGAACGCGGCCAACCATGCGGTCGCCGGGATGGTCGTCAAGGTCTGGCCCACCACCACCCACGCCAAGACCGTCGAGTTCTCCGTCGGGTCCCGGGCCGAGCTGCAAATGTTTTACTCCAACTTCCGCGATTTGCTCTCCGGGCGCCCGGTGCAAGTCAAGGAGGACAGCGTCGTGCTCACTGCTGCGGAAAAAAGCAGCGGCACCAACCAGAGCGGAATCACCACTGTCAACCAGATTGGCGGCGCGCTCTTCACCATCGAATAACCAATCAACCACATCAACCAACCACGACCATGATTGATACCATCAAGAAAACCCTTCTCGCCGGACTCGGTGCCGCCGTCGTCACCAAAGAATCTGTCGAAAGCGCTTTGCACGACTGGATTGAACGGGGGAAAATCACCCCGGAAGAAGCCCGAGGCTTTGCCGACAAATTGATCACCACCGGAGAAAGCCGTTGGGAAAAGGCCAAGGATGATGTCGCCCAGAAGGTCTCCGATGTGGTGCAAAAAGCCCCCTTCGTCCGCCGCGCCGATCTGGCGGCACTCGAAGCCCGCATTGCCGTCCTCGAACAGGCCGCCCTGCGCGCCCAGTTCGCCGCCAGCCAGCCGAGCACCGAGAGCGACCCCGAAATTCGCTAAGGCCGCCTCTTCGCGTTACCCTCGCCCGTCGGAAAAGGAAATTTCCTTTCCGTCCGGGCTGAAAGCCGTCGCCGCCCTCCAGTTTCTCCGCCCTTGCCGCTCAAAACCCAGTCTTCCGCTCCCATCAAGGCGCTCGCCCTCTTCAAAAACATGGTGCGCGCCAAGGCCATTTTCACCGTGTTGGTGAAAAACGGCTTTCTGGAGTTTCTGGAACAAATCGACGCCCCCTCCTCTTGGGTCGCCAAGATTATCCCGATCCCGCCGCAAAACCTCACCCTTTGGCAGCGCATCCGCGTCACCTGCGAGGAACTCGGCCCGACTTTTATCAAACTCGCCCAAGTCGCCAGCACCCGGGGCGACCTGCTCCCCGCGCCACTCACCGAGGAGTTGAAACTCCTTCGCGACAAGGTCACCCCCATGCCTTGGGAATCCATGGCGCGCGTGCTCAACACCGAACTCAAAGGTGGCATTGAGGAACATTTCGCATCCTTCAACACCACGCCCATCGCCAGTGGTTCCGTCGGTCAGGTCTATGACGCTCTGCTCAAGAACGGCGGCCAGCGCGTCGCCGTCAAAATCCAGCGGTTGGGCATCCGCCGCTCCATGCGCGCCGACTTGGAAATCCTCGCCTGGATCGCCCAGCGCACCCACGACCGCTTCGCCGATCTCCGCCCCTACGCATTGCCCACCATTGTCGCCGAGCTAACTGACGGCCTGCTGCAGGAACTTGACTTCACCATCGAGGCGCGCAACGCGACCCATTTCAACACCATCAACCCCTACCCGGAGGTTTTTGCCCCCGAGGTCTTTGAACACTATTGCACACCGCGGCTGCTTGTTTCTGCTTGGGTTGAGGGAAAATCGCCGGGCGACCCATCGATTCCCCGCGAAACTGGTGCCCGGCTCGCCGCCGCCGGTGCCAGCTCTGTCTTTCAGCAAATTTTCCTCGACGGGTTTTTCCACGCCGATCCTCACTCGGGCAATCTCCTCATCACCCCGGAAAACCGCCTCTGTTTCATCGACTGGGGCCTCGCCGGGACGCTGACCCGGCACATGCGCTACATGCTGGCCGACCTGTTCAACGCGGTCGCCAGCCAGGATCCCGAACGCGTGCTGCAAGCGCTGCTCGCCAGCGGGATGAGAAAGCGCATCGATCGCGCCAAACTTGAGGTCGATGTCGGCCAAGTCCTCCGCCGTTACAGCAGCCTCGCCCAGTCGCCCGGAGAGTTCGGCGCAGCTATGATGGATTTGCTTCGTGTCTTCGCCCGCCACGGCATTCCGCTGGCCCGCGACTACACCCTGCTCTCCAAAGCAGTCTTGGAAATCGAGGAATCCGGCCGTCTGCTGGATCCGGCTTTCGACCTGCAAAAACACGCTCGCCACTTCCTGAAGAAACTGGAAATGGAGCGTTGGAACCCCTTCACGCTCGCCAAACTCACCTACTGGGAATTCGCATCCAATGTCGCGCAATTGCGGGAACTACCCGGCACCCTCAGCCGTATTTTTCAAAAGATGGAGGACGGGCAGGCCACCCTTACGGTCGAGCACACCGGGCTGGAGCATTTTCGCTCCACCATAGAGGTCTCGGTCAACCGACTGGTCTTCGCCATCATCGTCGCAGCCCTGCTCATGGGCTCCTCCATGCTGGTGCGCGGCGAGGCCGATCTTTGGAAATTTCCCACCGCACTCGGAGCCGTCGGCTACGCGCTGGCCTTCTTCTTCACCCTTTACCTGCTCTGGGACATCGTCCGCCACGGCCGCCATAAACGATCCAACGGCGACTGAATTTTCTCCGCGTTTTCACAAAAAGGGCGTCATCACAAATCCGATGACGCCTCTTTTCAGCAAAAATTGCCTCCGCGCAGGGGAAATCTATCAGCGCACGTACGGGAGCTTTCCCATGGTCGCCGCCACCCCAGCCTCGCCTTCCAATAGGTCGGCAATCGCATCCCAACGTCCTTCAACCAACCCTTCCCACGCCGATTCCGGCAGCGCCACCGGGTATTCCTTTCCTCCGCAGACAACCATCCGTCCAGCCACATCCACTGTCATTTCCTCCGCGGGATTTTCCTCCGCCCAAGCGGTGATCTTCGCCAAATCCTCCTTGCTGGGGCAAACACAGGGTAGCCCGATGGTCGTGGAGTTGCCGAAGAAAATTTCCGCGAAGCTGCCCGCGATCACTGCCCGAAAACCCGCACGGTAGAGCGATTGCGGCGCATGCTCACGCGAGCTGCCGCAGCCAAAATTGAACCCGCTCACCAGCACCGTCGCGCCTTGGTGCTCCGGCGCGTTTAGCGGATGCGGCTTTTCGGTGCCATCCTCGTTTTTCCGCTCGTCGTAAAACGCGAACTCCCCGAGCCCGTCAAAGGTGATGCACTTCAGATAGCGCGCCGGGATGATCCGGTCTGTGTCAATGTCGTCGCCGGGCACGACCACCGCGCGTCCAGTCACTTGAGTGATTTTTGCCAAAGCCATAATTGTATGTGTTCTCGCCTCTGTTTAAAATTCCCTCCGCCTGTGGTGTCCAGCCCGCTTCTTCCTGCCGGGCTCATCCACAAAAAAACTCCCTTTAAGACAAGGGAGTTTTTCGACCGACTGGCCGCGCCTTAACCGCCCTGACCATCGCCATTCGGACTGACCAAGATCAGCGTGTGATCGATCACCGCCTCTGAATCCAGATCAACCTCTATGCCACCTTGGACAAACTGGCCGTTCGAGGCCGAAGATCGCTCTGCCTGCTCCAGCACGCCAGCATAATCGCCCTCTCCCATTGGACGCACGGCTTCAAAAACGCCCTCGATAGTTTCGCCACTTTTACGCAGACGATAGACAACAGTTTCCTTCTCGCCCAACGTCACCGGCGCACCCACGCTCACTCGGGGCAGGACCGAGACGCTGCCTTCAGCACATCCCACCTTAACATAAATGTCCGCCTGTTCGACGTAAAAGACCGTCCCGTTCACCGTTGCGACCGCCAGCGGCGTGGTGACCTTGAATTCCGAAACCGGCACATTCAAACTGCGGGCTTCAAACAGCACCTTCCCACTGTTGACATAAACTTGAGTGCGGGAATTGCTCGGCTCCTTGGTAATACCCTTGTAGCCTGCTGTCGGCACCTGACCGTTTTGTTCAATATCGAACTTGGTAATACGCAGCTCCGATCCCGGCAGCATCACCGCCTTCACGCCGTTCGCAAAATAAAGCTCCGCAGAGGAGTCCCCCGCGCAGTAAAGGGTCGCCCCGGCATTGAGCACCGCTCCGGTGGACACCGCTACTCGATTCCCGGAACCAAACGAAGCGTTCACCTTCCCCGTAACCGATCCCACTTCAACATTCCCCGCCACCAAGGCAGCCATCGCATTGGCAGATCCCAGAGTCAACAAGGCGACAGGCAACAGAACCTGCTTTCGAAAGAATTTTTTTAAAAGATTTTTCATTTTTGGAAAAGTTTTGTTTGTTTATGCTTCAGTTTCAGAAGGACAATATGGCCTACTTTTTTAAAAAGAAAAATAAATTTCATTAAAGACAAACAAAATTAACACCTCTAATAATAAAAATTCTTATTAGGAATCCGAATGAACGAGGGAAATCACTGAAAATCAACAATGCTTTTCCCCATTTCGTGCAATCCGAAGCCGGCTTTTGTCGCAAAAACCCCCACCTCCCAAACAAAAGATGCGCCCAGGCAGACTCCGCACCTCCCAATCGTACCCAGATCCTTGCCCTCCATCGAGCCAACCCCTCGCGGCCACCACTCGCAGCGCCACCTTGCAATGCCTTCCGCCCCACCCCATGCGGACCGCATTACCCAGTCGTAGTGCAAGGATCGAATTTATAATTATATGAAAATAAATCACACATGGGAGAATACAGGCATCGCCGGTTTTTCCACAAAAATCCGCCCATCAAATCGCCCCACCCATAAAACATCAACCCCTTACATATCAAAATCTTAAACTGAAAATTTCAGCCACAAGAAAAATCACCACACTACTTCATTTTACCATAAAAATATAAATCTAAGCAAAAATACTGCTTGTTTTTAAGACAGAAATTTTAAGAATAACCACATATTGACCAATCGGCCAATAAAACACTCCCATCTCACCCCCATGAAACCTTTGCCCTCTTTGCTTGCACTCTCCGCCAGCCTGTCTGTCCTCGGCGGGTCCCTCTTCTCTGACACGCTTAATTGGACAGGCGAAGGCGCCGATGGCAACATCGTCACCTACGACAACTGGTCCGGAACCGAGGGTACTCCCACCACCATCACCACAGCAGACATTTTGGTCTATGAGTCCACTCTCGGGACCCAGCAAACCATTGTCATCAGCGACTCCCTCAACATCGCGGGATTGCAGGTGCAAACGCCCCTCGGACTCAGCACATCACCTTCCATCCTGCAAACTGGCGGCACCCTCTCCATCACCGCCCCCTCGGGGGAAACCATCCCTGGCGACGCCGGCCTCTTGCTACTGGGCACCAATGACAGCGCCACCGCCTCCTATGAAATAACCGGCGGCACCTTGAGCATTTCCGGCGGGAAACTGTCCTCTTTTGGCACCAGTTCCCATGACATTGGCATTGCCATCGGACACAACCGGGGGAGCGGGACGTTCACGCTGTCAGGGGACACCAGCAGCATTGTCTCAGAAGGACGCATTCTCGTGGGCTCTACTGGCGGCAGCGGCATTTTTATTCAAAACGGCGGCACGGTCACAACGAAGGGCTTGATTGTCGGCGAAGGAAATTTCACCGATTTGGCCACAACCGAGGAAGGCACCTCCGGCAACTACCAAATGACTGGCGGCTCCCTAACCATCAACGACCAACGTTTCACCATCGGCAGATTCGGCACCGGTTCTTTTGTGCAGGACGGCGGCACAGTCACCGCCAACGGCGGCCTTTACATCGGCGACAACATCGGAGTCGCATCGGATGGAGAGACTGCCGTGCGTGGCAACGGAACGTATGAGCTGAAAAACAACGGAAAACTCTCCGGATCTGGCATGTTGCTCGGCTGGCAGGGGGAAGGCACGTTCACCCACACCTCCGGTACGGTTTCACTCGGATGGCTGACCATCGGCCAAAGTTCCGCCACTGTGAACGGCACCCTCTACCGCGGTGAAGGCGCTTACGATATGTCTGCCGGCTCACTGATTCTCACGGGAGATCTGACAATCGGGCACGAAAACGGCACAGGAATTTTTACTCTCAATGACGGCACGGTCACAGTGGGAGGCATCCTGCAAATCGGCCGCGAGGAGGGCACCGGCACCTTTATTCAAGAGGGAGGATCTGTCACCCTTACCGGCAGCAAGTTTCGCATTGGCGGAATTGACGGCAACGCCTCAACCTCCACCGGTACCTACACCTTAAAAGCAGGGAGCCTCAGCATCGAAAAAGACATGCTGATCGGCAACGCCGGCAGCACCGGCACTTTAAACATTCAGGGCGGCACCCTCACCCAAACCGGAAACTGGCTGGTCCTCGGCAAAGACTCCAATGGCGTCGGGCACCTCAACCAAACCGGAGGAACTTTCTCCACCACCGCCATTTTGGAATTGGGCCGAAACGAGGCGCTGGATAGCGAGGGAAATCACCTGGCCTCGACCGTCAACATCTCCGGCGCAAGCACCCAAGCCACATTTAACGAGGTACGCATCGGACTGGAAAGCGATTCCAGCAAGGGTGGCTACGGCACTTTCACAGTCGAAAACAATGCCCTCTCCACCATCGATGGAAATCTCTACATCGGTTACGACAAAAAAGGCACCGGCGAATTTCACATTAAATCCGGAGCGGAAGTTGAAGCCAAGAAACAGGTTGTCCTCGGATACTGGGACAATGCCGAGGGCACTTTGACCGTCTCCGACGGAATCCTGACCATTGGCCAAAAGCTCACCCTCGGCGACCGGGCCAGCGGCAAAGGCACAATCAACCTTTCATCTGGAGAGATCACCATTTCCAAGGCAGATGATCCCGACAACGCGGCCACCCGGCTGGGATCCAGCGGCGGCATCGGCATTATCAATCAAACCGGCGGAATCTTCAACAGTCTGAACAGCGATGTCATCATTTACGCCTCCAATGACGCTCGCGGCTCCGGAACTTGGAATCTTTCCGGGACCGGCCAGGCCAACTTTCGCCGCCTAGTCGTGGGAGAATATGGCTCGGACACCGCCGGAGCCTCCATCTTCAAACTCGGCAACGGCACCACGGGCGGCACCCTCACTGTCGGCGAAATTCATAGCGCCAGCAATTCCAACTCATCCTTCATCTTTAACGGAGGCACATTGGTTGCCGCCGCCAATGCGGTCGAATCAGGCAGCGGCGATTTTCTCTCCGCCAATCTCAAAAACCTCGTCATCCTGTCCGACGGCAGCGTTATTGATACCAACGGGAAGAACATTTCCTTTGGGCGCGGCTTCACTGGATCCGGCAATCTAACCAAGGAAGGCACCGGCACTCTCACCCTCAAAGGCGACCACACCGGCTATACTGGCAGCCTCAATGTCGCCGAAGGCGATGTCGCCTTCGCTGCAGGTGCCAAAGTCCTCTTTAACATCAATGCTACCAACACCGAGGCCGACAATCTTTATACTTTCGCCGACGGATCCACTGTCGCACTGGACGACTCCGTCATTCTACAAATTGCCTTGGCCAACGAATCGTCCCTCTTCCTCGGACAGACCTTTGACCTTTTCAAAGGCAGCTCCGTCAACATCGCCAATGCCAGTCAAATACAGGTCCTCATCAACAACGCCACCTACGACTTCATTCTTAACTCACAGGGGCAACTAGTAGTGACTGCCATCCCCGAACCGTCCACCTACGCGCTTGTTGCCGCCTCCAGCTTGCTCGGGCTCCTCGCCTTGCGCCGCCGACAGCAATAATTCGCACAAGAAAAGCCACCACCACCACGAGGCCTTCTCCCGGCAAGAGAAGGCCTTTAGCCTACCTGCACCACTCCTTCCTAAAGGACTGAATCAAGAGGCCTTGCCTCGCTGGAGAAAAGTCTTCATCCATTCCCGCCAACTCAGTAATCATCTGCGTTTTCTCATGGCATCCTCATCCCGTCGCCCCGCGTTTACTTTGGTGGAAATCATCGTCGCCGTCGTTGTCATCGGCCTGCTGGCCTCTTTGACCGTCGGCGGAGTCCTCAGCGCCTTCCGGCTCAAGGAGGAACGCTCCGTCCAGGAAAACCTCCAACAGGTCTGGATCGCCGCCAACGAATATTTCCTCGAGAAAAACACCACCTCAGTAAGCACCGCCGACCTCTTTGCGCCGGAGGCCAATCTCGCCGCGATCCTCAAGGTCAAACCCATCCACGGCGAGGACTACACGCAAATCAACGGAGGTACCATCTCCGCCACCGACACCCAGCTTTCGCTGACCTACCAGAAGGGCGGAGACTCCACCACCCACATATACTTCACCAAGTAAGAGAGCCAGCGCATCCCCGGCTGCAGAGGAAAAATCCTATTGGTCCGTCTGCTCCAACGCCTGCCGTTCGTAAAGCGATCGGTAAAGCGGACTCTCCTTGATCAATCTTTCGTGCGGGCCATCCGCAACAATAACTCCCTCTTCAAAAACCAACAATCGCGTTGCAAAACGGATGGTGCTGAAGCGGTGCGCGATGATGAAGGCCGTTTTCCCCCGCACCAACTCCTCCAACGCCGCCTGCACCAGCGCTTCGCTCTCCGCATCCAGAGCCGAGGTGGCCTCGTCCAAAATCAAAATCGGCGCATTCTTCAAAAACGCCCGGGCAATCGCCACTCGCTGCCGCTGCCCGCCGGACAAACGTCCGCCGCGCTCACCCACCGACGTGTCCCAGCCACCGTCCAGAGCCTCGATAAAGCCCCGCGCCCCCGCCTGTTCCGCCGCCCGCACCACTTCCTCGCGGCTGGCACCGGGACGACCCAGCAAAATGTTGTTATAAACCGTGTCGTTAAACAGCACCGGCTCCTGCGACACCAACGCGATCTCCCTCCGCAAATCCGCCTGCCGCACCGTACGCACATCCACACCATCCACCTTCACCGCCCCCTGTTGCGGGTCGTAAAATCGCGGAACCATGTTTGCAAAAGTGCTTTTCCCCGCGCCACTCGGCCCGACCAGCGCCACAATTTCTCCCGGCTCAATGCGAACATTCACATGCTTCAGCACCGGCTCCTGCTGGTAGGCAAAAGTCACATTTTCAAAAGCCACCGCGCCTTTCGTTGACGGCAACGCGACCGGTTTCACAGGATCCTCAATCTCAATCGGCGCATGCAACACCGCCTCAATTCGGTCCAGCCCCGCCATCCCAGTCTTGATCCGATTATGGATGTTCCCCAGCTTTTTCACCGGCTCGTAAGCAAAATACAACGCCCCGATCAAGGCCACCGCCGTTTCCTGCGAAATGCTCACCTGCGCCGCCTGGTAAATCGCAAAGGCAATGCTGCACGCACTCATAAATTCGATCAGCGGCGGCAATGCCTTCTCGTATTTGACCATCTTCATCTGCGACCGAAACAGTCGCCGGACCAGTGCTTGAAAACGCGAAACCTCTCGCTCCTCCAAATTGTACGCCCGGATTTCCCGCGGCGATTGCAGGTTTTCCGTCAGCACCGCGGAAAGATTTCCCGTCTCGCTCAACATCTGCGCCGACTTGCGCATCAGCCGCGGGAAATTCGGGCGTATAATTTGGAGGAGCGCGAGGTGTCGCGTTTTCAGCTGCTGGTGCGGCGGTTGTTCCGGGCGCAGATGAAAATGGTCAAATACGAGAAGGCTCTGCC
>CALNBE010000247.1 GCA_937874455.1 uncultured Opitutia bacterium
ACGTCGTCTATCCAACGGCCCACCCGCCAGCCCGCGTCGCCGATGCCGCCAAGACGCGCCACTTCCTCCTCCGTGAGGCGATCCGCCACTCCGTTTTTGGGGATGAAGTTTTTGGAGGCAAGGTGCCCCGTGCCGCTGTAGTCCTTGTTGGTCACGGAAACCAAGTCGTGTCCGGCATCCAAGGCCAGGTGTCGGTTCCAGCTCACGGCCAAAATGTCATCGCCAGTGCCGATGAAGCGGAAGGTGCCAGACTTGGGCGCGCGCACGCTGCCGGAGTAGTGCACCAGCCACCGGCTCGCTTGAACCTGGGGCACTTTGAAGGCATTGGGCGCATCGCTCGCAGGCATCGCAGGAAAGAAAAGTTGCTTGGTGGCCAACTTGGTCGAGCTGCTGAAAAAATCCTTTAACATGGTTTCGCGATAGCCGCGTTGCACAAAACTGCGGACCCGTTCCACGTAGGCCATTTTGCTCTCATTGTCATTTCCCGCCATCGGAGTCGCCGTGCCGTCCGCCTTTTGCTTCAAATCGTAAAAGGTACCCACAAGTCCCGCATTGGCTCCCCATCCCGCGCCGCCAAAGGGGCTCACAAAATTTTTCCCACCACCGACACCCAACCCCTTGCCGGTCCCAATGCCACCACCCGACCCGCCACCCAGCCCCTTGGAGCTGCCACCCATCACATTGCCAGTGACCATGGAGTTCATGTCCATGTTCGGCATGTCGGGCAAGGAAACCCCGGTGCCTCCCTGCACGACCAACTTGCTCGGAGAACTCACCATGCTCTGCACATTTTTGGGCTGGATCCGGTGTTCAAATATCTGGGCCTTTGGCCCGCCATCCCCTCCGCCGGCACCGCTGGCAAAAGTATTGTCTTCCGGCTTGTCGGCCCCCACCACAAAGGTGCTGATAACCCAGTAAATTCCGACCAGTACCAAGACGAGATGCAGACCTAGAGAAATTAAAAATCCGTCGCCGCCAAAACGGTTCCATATCGTTTTGCGGCGGATTTCCTTTGTCGCTTCCTCCGTCGGCGCAAACTCATCAGAAGTAATGACCTGAATGGAAGATTCGTCGGCCACCGGATTTTCATCCGACTGCGGCGGGGTATGGTGTTCGTCTGACATTGCGATTTGATTAAGAGTTAAAAAACCTGTGAGTTGTTGGTTAAACGTCGATACGCAATTTTTCTTAGGAAGATTTCCCGCGTTGAAACCAGGATGTTTCTGTCGCCACAAAACGCCATCAAAATAGCTCATAAGCATTTATATTACAACGGAAAAGGATCTTCTAGATGATGAGATGCGCCCTGAAACATCGGATCGGGGCCTATTTTTCCTCCGTCTGTTCAATCGCGGCCGCCTCTTTTTCCAACTGGTCAACCAGTGCGTTCATCTGATCCACCACCGCCTGAATCGGCGCTTTTTGGGTGAGATCCACTCCGGCCTTTTTCAATTGCGCGACAGGATAGTCATTTCCCCCGCTCTTCAGCAAAGTCAGATAACGCTCCAAGGCCGCCTGCCTTTCCTCCGCGGTGCCGGTTTTCAGAGCCTGATAGATTTGCGCCGAGGCGGCAAAGGAAGTCGCGTATTGGTAAACATAGTAAGGCGAGTTGAAAAAGTGCGGGACGCGCGCCCAAGTCTTGGGTTTCCACTCGTCGTATTCGACCGTGTCGCCATAAAATGACCGGAGCACCTCAGTGTAAATTTCCGTCAGTACTGCGGCAGTGAGCGGTTCCCCTCGCTCAACCCGCCGATGCGCCTCCAGCTCATAGGCAGCAAACATCACCTGACGGTAAAAAGTCCTCATCACACTGTCAGTGGCGTGCTCAAGCAGGAAAAATCGCTCCTTCGGGTTGTCAGTACGCGCCAGCAACTCGTCCAGCAGCAGGCGCTCGTTGAGCGTGGAGGCCACCTCGGCAACAAAGATGGTGTATCGAGAGGTTTCCCACGGCTGGTTTTCATCCGAGAAAATCGAGTGCATCGTATGCCCCAGTTCGTGTGCCAGCGTGAAGGCGGCTCCCATCGTGTCGTTGTGATTGAGCAGCACATAGGGGCCAACACCATAGACGCCGCTGTTGTAGGCACCGCTGCGTTTTCCAACATTTTGGTAAACATCAATGTGACCGCTTTGCAAAAATGCCGCCAACTTTTCCTGATATTCCCGTCCCAGCGGTTTAACCGCATCGGCCACCAGCAAACAGGAGTCCGCGTAGCTCCATTCCTTGTCGGAACGGTAAATGGGAATTTTGTGATCGTAGAGATAACTTTTTTTCAACCCCAACAGCCGTTGCCGGAGCCGAATGTACCGCTGAAGCGGTCCGTTCCCGGCCTTCGCGGTGGCAATGAGATTTTCCACCACCGCAGGAGGGATGTCATTCCCCTCCAGTGCCGCAGTCAAAGTATCGGGATAGTTGCGGGCACGGGCGCGGGCCCAATCATATTGCAGGATGCCGTTGTAAATGGCGGCATAGGTGTTCAGCCACGGTGTATAGGCGGAGTAAAAAAGCTCGGTTACCCGGCCGCGCTCCTCTTGGTCCCGGCTCTTTTCCAACGCGAGATTAAAGTTTCCCGGCGTCAAAGTCAGCGTTTCGCCCGAAGCCAGAGTAATGGTCGCGAACCGGATGTCCCCGGTGCTGAAGTTTTGAAAAATCGCGTGCGGGGCATTGTTGACTTGCGAGAAATAGGAAAGCAATTCCTCCGAAGCGGCATCCAGCACGTGCGATTTCAACCGGTAGGTGCGCTCAATCGCGAACCGATAGCGAGCCAGGTTCGTTTTTTTCCCCATCCAGTCCCGAATGGTTGCCTCCGGGATGTTGAGCAGTTCAGGGGAAAACCATGCGGTGGCCTGACCAAAGCGCGCACTGAGAGCCGCAACTTCCTCCGCCTTCGCCGCGATCACTGCATCGCGCGTGTCGGCATCGCGCTGGAATTGCACATAGGCCCCGATCTTTCGCAAGGCAAGTGTGAGCGAAAACAAATCGTCATAAGCCTCCGCCACGGCATCCGGGCCATTGGCAAAGCTGCCCGCCCGTTTCGCCAGCGTCTGAATCCGCGTGTCGGCATCGACCAGCGCCTGCCGCCAAGCCATGTCATCAGCATAGATTTGCGTCACATCCCATTTATATTCTGCGGGGATTTTGTCGCGATCCAGAGTTGCAGGTTTCGCTCCGGCCAGGCTGGAGAAAGCCATCACGGCCAGAGTTCCGAAGTAGAAAGTGAAGTTGTACATGAGACAAAATAAACCGCATCTCGATACCGGCACCACGGGTTTCGTCCAGTGCGAACCGTCCCATTCTGGCGCATTCAGCTTTTGCTTGCTGCAGCCATTACAGAACTTAATCCTCCGCGGCCTCGCATGGACTCCCTTACTTACATCATCGGTCATAAAAACCCCGACGCGGACGCCGTTTGCTCCGCCATTGCCTATGCGGCCTTCAAAGAAGCCATTGGAGAGAAAAATTGCATCCCGGCCCGTTGTGGGAATTCCAACGCCCGCATTGACGCCATCCTCGACACTTTTGGCGTGCCGCTGCCGGTTTTCATTGGCGACATTACCCCGCGCATCACCGACATCATGCACCGCGATCCTTTTGTCTGCCGACTCGACGACACCTGCGGCCAGGCGATGGAGATTCTTGACTCGCACAACATTCGTGCCCTTCCAGTCCTTGACAAGGAACGCAAGTTGCAGGGCGTCGTCTCCATTTTTGACCTCGGGACCCATTTCATTCCCCAACCCAACCAGCCACAACTGCTGCGCAAAGTGCGGTGCAGCATCAGCGATGTACTCAAAACACTGAATGGCACTCCAGTGGTGCTCTTCGATGAAAACCGCATCGACAACCTGCACGTGCGTATCGGGGCGATGGACGTGCATTCCTTTGGCCGGATCACCTTCTCGGGAGAAATTCCCCCGGAGCAATCCATCATCGTGGTCGGCGACCGGCTCGACATCCAAGAGCGCGCCATCCACATGGGTGTGCGCCTGATCGTGGTCACCGGGAATCTGGCAGTCAACGCGGGTATTGTGCATCTCGCAAAGGAAAAGGGCGTCTCCATCATCAACAGCCCCACCGATAGCGCCAGTACCGCCTGGCTTATCCGTGCCGCCAACAAGCTCGAATCATTGCTGCCGCTGCAAAAAGCCCCAATTACTTTTTCCGCTCAGGAAAAACTTTCCGTCGTACTCAAAAAACTGGCCACCACCTCCGAACCCATCGACTGCGTAATCGACGACGCGCAGGTGCTGGTGGGCATTTTCTCCAAATCCGACCTGCTCAAGCCCATTCAGAAAAATTTGATTCTGGTCGACCACAACGAACTGTCCCAAGCCGTCGACGGTGCTGCCGAGGTTAACATCCTCGAAATTATCGACCACCACCGACTCGGCAATCCGCCCACCCACCAGCCGATCCTTTTCATCAATCGTCCACTCGGCTCCACCTGCACAATCATTGCCGACATGTTTCACGCGCGCGGCTTGACGCCCGCCCCGGCCATCGCCGGCATCATGATGGGAGGAATTATTTCCGACACGCTACTGCTGCAAAGCCCCACCACAACCCCACGCGATGCCGAAGTGCTGGAATGGCTTGCCAGCATTGCCAACAAGCCGGCCTCCGAGCTTGCGGAAACCATTTTCAGCTCCGGATCCGTGCTGCGCAACAGCAGCGCCGACAAGATCATCACCGCCGATTGCAAGCAATACGAGGAGGATGGTCGCCGGTTTTCCGTTTCCCAAGTCGAGGAACTGGGGTTTACCATCTTTTGGGACAAAGCGGAGGAGCTGCTGCACGCGCTGGAACATTACCGCCGGGAAAACGGCCTCTTTTTCTCCGCACTGCTGGTCACCGACATCAATACGCAAAACTCCCTGCTACTGGTGCAGGGCAACGCCGATTTTATCAATGCAATCACCTACCCGTCACGTGAGGACCGAGAAATTTTCGACCTGCCCGGAATCGTCAGCCGCAAAAAGCAACTGATCCCCTATCTGACCAGTCTGCTTGGCATAACCGCCTGAAAAAAAGCGCGCCAGAGACAATCCCCTGACGCGCGGTCCTTTGAACGCTTTGCCAACGTTACTGCTGGGGGTAAACCAGCACCCGGTCGTGCATCTGGAGAATCACATCTTTTTTCCCGTCTCCGGTAACGTCCGCAATCAGACAGTCTCGCGGTTGCATTTCCGCACTCCGTCTTCCGCGATAATGGGGATTTTCGTCAAACAACACAAAGTGTAGCACGCTGCGCCATTTTCCGTTCTGGTCGGGATGGATGATCTCCAACACGTGACTGCGCTGGTCGAAAAGCAAAACAGAGCGCCCTCCCCCTTCTGTCAATTGGCCGACCATGGCCGCCATTGGAATGAATTGCTCCAAATCGGCATCGTATATAGGATCAATTGTCGCCTGCAATCCGCGGTGGGCCGTCGGCACTTGGATGATTTTTTCCTTGGTCAGGTAAACCAGCCGGGGCGTCGCCTCCGCTCCAACCTTTTGCGACCAGACTAGCAACGGAGAGAAGCTTTCCGTCGGAATTTGCTGCTTGGGACGGAACACCCCGCTGTCATCGCGCTCCAACCACTCCAGCGTCTTGTCGGTTTCGTTGTATACCAGCAATACCGGCGCGTCTTGTCCGGAGAAACCACCCAGCAACGGCGTCTTCAGCCGCTTGCCAGTACCGCGCAAATTGGCCTGAAACACCACTTCCAAATCATTCTGCGCGTTTAAAGAAAGGGCGCGCACCAATCCCTGGTTTGCCACCAATAGAGCCGGCCTTCCGGTGTTATCGACCGGGACAAAGCTGACCTCCGCCGGGGTGACACCGTCGAGCATGCTCTTGCGAAAGGCAGAATCTTTCGCGATCTCAGTGAAAGCGCCCTTTTCATCCTGTATCCAAAAACGCATCGCCTCCCGATCCACAAATGCGGCGACATCCACACGTTCGTCTCCATTCAAATCCACTAGGCACAAAGAAGTCAGGTCCCGGCGGGTGCTTTCCACCTCAAACAATTTCTCCAAAACGGGAGCCACAGGTTGCCCATTTTCCTCCGCGTTCGCAAAAACGAGTTTCTGGAACGCCAGCAGATCCTTTTCTCCCTTGGTCAACACAGCGACTAGGCCGGTTGCCCCACCCTGCGCAGCCAGCAACAAAGGCTTGTCGTCGCCCGTTGCCACCGGCACGGGGAAATCTGGCTTGCCGGAGGAAAACTTGACCAGTCCCAGCACACCTTCCTTCTGGCTGAGCACCAGCAATTCAGTCTTTCCTGGGACCGGAGCGACAGCAGTGATTCCAGTCAGCGAAGGATAGGACACCGGTTCTTTAAAATCGCCATCAGGCTTGCCAAGATACACCAGTAACTCCGCACCTTTGGCATCGGCCACCACCAAGTCGTCGATACCATCGCCATTCACGTCCAGCATGGCGAGCTGGTCCGCTTTTTCGATCGCGTTATCCAGAGGATAACTGCGCAAGGGCATTGCCTCGGCTCCGCTCAAAGGGCGCGCATCCTCCGCCAGCTTCAGCAGGTTGACACGGCGCTGTTGCGGCTCCAGCGCCACCCAACGATCCGGAGCGACAGCCGGTCGGGAAAAATCCACCGCGGCTGTGGAAACTTGCAAGGACAGCTCCGGACCAAACTGGCCTTTGCCATCCGGCAAACGGATCCGCAGCACCGACTCGTTACCCGGCTCAAAGGTGCCAAGCACGGGTTTCCCATTTCCAAGCAAATCCGCCACCACCAGCCGGACTTTTTCGTTGGCAGTGCGGTAGATTTTTGGCTCCGGCAGCGATTCCTTGTCCTTTTTCTCAAAGGAATAAACGGCCAGGCCATCTTTGGTCAGCGCCACCAAAGTGGGCACGCTGTCCAACGTGGCGATGGCCAGCGAATCATTGGCCGGCACAGGCGCGTGACGCGCATCCTTCAATCGCTTGGTCCACTTTCCCTCGGGGCCCTGAAAAACGACATTCAGGGCGCTGCGCTCGCTGGTGAATGCAATGTCCGGAAGCCCGTCGCCATTCAAATCCCCGACTGCAAGGGCCAACATCGCGGCATCGCCGGAAATGGATTCCCGACGAAACAAGGCGTCATCCAGCGCGGGATTCCAGAGGGCTGCGGCGCATCACCACCCTGCCCTTCCGGTCGTATACCAGCTCCGTGAAGCCCGTCTCTCCCGGCTTGCGCTGATACAGCAACTCAATGCGCCCAGTGTCATTGTTCAACACCACCAGATCATTGCGGCCATCCCCGTCGAGATCGGCCACGCTCATTGAGCGAAGATTCCAGTCCAGTTTGGTGACCAATGGTGCGCCCAAAACAGGCACCGCGTCAGCGGCAGGCAAAGCCACCGACTCTTTTTTCTCCGCCAGCAAACAGCCGGGCAGCCCCATTAAGACCACAACGCAAGGGAAAAGCAGACGTTTCATTTTAAAGGACAAAGGTTGCAAAAAAAGAAGGTGCCGACTCCCGGCACCTGAGGAAGCTATTTCCCCGCCGCCGGCTCCCGGAACATGATGTACTCGCCGTAGTAAGCGTTGGGCAGCTCCTTGCTGTACCCGGTTACGCTCCAAGGAAGATCCTTGGCGGTGGGAGCCTTGCTCCAATCCACGCCCTCCTTATTGCCGCCAGCCTCCATCCCCATGCGGAGTTGCCGCATCATCAGCTCCATTTGCGCACCCACATTGGTATAGGAAAAGGCCACCGCATCCTTGGGCGCAAATCCGATAGCGTGAGTGAGGGCTGCAGGGATATTCTCCTTGTTACCCCCGTCCTTCTTTTCCGCGATCACCTTTTCCATCAAAGAGGCATCCGCCCCCATTCCTAAGCACAACCTATTGTTCCAAATTGCATAATAAATATCCATCTGCGGCCGGTCCGATTCGGCGCTCATGTTGGGAATTTGCAGAGTGTTGATTTTGGTGCCCATGAAATCGCGTTCTGAAAAATAACTACGAATGCTCGGATCCTTGCCCAGCACCGTGGCCAGCAGGGATTCCAACTTTGTGGCATCCTTCAGCGAGAGGACATAAAGCACGTCGCCTTGCGGGGACTTGGTTTGGTTACTGGAAAGCACCACCAGCTCATCACCAAAATTTTCCAGCAGCGCCCCCTTGAGATCAATCCCTTCCTTGGTTTTCAATTCATTCAACTGCATGTCATATACAAACTTGAACGCTGGAACGACTCCGAAGACCAACTGCTCCAAATTCGCCCATGCCTGCGCCATATCCCATTGAGCTACGCCGAAGCTGGCGGAATCCAGCGGAACATAATCCGGGATGAAGTTGCGCAACGGTTTGTTCGTCCCAAGCGAGAGCAGCCCTTTTTTCTCGGTGTAGCTCAACGCGCTTTTGTAGCGCAGAACATCTTTTTCCAGCACACCCGCAAACCAGAAAGCATCAATAGCATCAAGCCCCAGACTATCGTAAACCATTATTGGATCAATTTCCAACCCATTAGGCTCCATGTCGTTGACCTCCTCCTTGACGAGATCACGCAGTTTAGCGAACGCCATGCGGCCGTTGATAAAGACCAGCGAATCCGACTTGCCGATCATCTCCTGTTCGCGTTTCCAGATTGCCTGTTCCGAGAAATTCCCCTTGCGGCCGTTTTGCTCCGCGTCAACCAATTCGCGCAAAACATTGGGCGCAGAGGCAAAGACAAAGGTCTTGCCGTTGAGCAGTGCCCAGCCACCGCAGTTCACCGGTCCCTCGCCAGAAATTTCTACCTCCAAGCTATGTAAAGTCACCCCCTGAAACGTTTCCTTTACCGGCTTCAAATGCTCTTCCCCCTCAGTCTTTTCCTGCCAAAAATCAATGTCTTTTAGCAATTCCACAATTTCCTCTTCCGTTGTATTCACATCCGCCTGCAAAATAAAATCCGTCGGATCATGCCCCTTCTCAGTCTTGACCGTGTTAACCACCGCAAAGGTCAATTCACCATTAAATATCCGGGCGAGCTTTTCCAACTTTTCCTTGTTGGTCCAAAACTCTGCATCTTGCTTCATCTCTTCGGCCAACTTTTCTAATATTGGGGAAAAAAACTTCTCAAACTGCCCCTGGGAGAGATCGGCTTTCATCGGGTGCGTTTCCCAAGTAGCTGCCGTCGCTTGCACGTCTGCAATTTGAATCAGTCCATAGGTTTCCGCCGGGAGGTTTTTTTCATAGCGCGCATCGGCAAAAGGCAGCAACGCAAGCAAGGAAAAAGTGACAGCACTGGTGTGCCGGAACAGTGAGGTTGTATTCATAATGTTTTTGTTGTGTGAAATGGTGGTTTAGCACGCAAAAGGCACTACAGAAGAGCGCCGTGCCAGCCTTAATTTTTGCGTGAGTTTTAATTTTTCTTCGACTCTGTTTTCTTTGCATCCTCCGCCGTCGGAGCGGGTGGAGCAAAATAACGGTAACCAGCATTGGGATTGGTCGGATCAAAGGCATAAGCATCACGATTGCGAAGGAAATCCTTCACCGCATCCACCGGGATGGCAAAGCCCAACCCTTCCGTACCAGCGCGCACAATCTTCAAGTCATTCACCCCGACCACTTCTCCATGCAGGTTGAAAAGCGGCCCGCCAGAGTTGCCAGGATTGATCTGCGCAGTGGACTGCACCAGCAGACGAGTGCCCATATCCCGGTTGCGCAAACTCACAATTCCCGCCGAAACGGACCGTTCCAGTCCCAATGGGCTGCCCACTGCAAAGACCGGCGCGCCCTGTCGCAATTCCTGGGAATTCCCTAACGGCACAGTGGCAAACTGCCGCCCATCCGCATCCTCCACTTTCAATAACGCCAAGTCCAGATGCGCATTCGTCGCCACAATCCGCACATTGTCATACTGCTTTTTACGCATTCCTTTCCCCTCCCCAACGAAAACCGTAACCGAAAGCTCGGTTTCCCCCGCAACCACATGGTCGTTGGTAATCACATAACCATCGGGGTGGATGACAAAACCAGATCCCAGCGCGGTCGGCGTCTTCACCAGCACCACAGCATCGCCAACCTGCGCCGCCAATTCCCGAACATCAGACGCACCCTGTCCCGAACCTTCGCGGAACAAATCGGCATTGAACGCATCCGTCACCGCTTCCGCACCAACCCGCTCAATTGAGGCAATCGCGTCGCGGGGAACAGCCATGACAGAGTACCCCATGTCCAGCACCACCCGGTCGGGCTTTTCGCTGATCACCTCGGCCTTAATCTCAGTGCCTTGATTCAGCACCACCTTGGACAAATTGGCAGCTTCCAACACAACCGCAGTGTAAAAAAACAGTCCACAGACAGACAAGAGAGGAATCTTCATACGCCGATGAGTATCACATGAGCCCATGATTTTACAAACATCTTCTTGGAAATGCCCTTCACTTGCAGCACAAACCCAGCATTCTTCCTCATAAATTTCTCCTCGCCACTCCAATGAAACTAACCGTCGCCCCCAAACATATTCCCGAAATTGATGCGCAATTCCTGCCAGCAGTGCTGTGGAATCGCGCCTATCGCACGCTTTGCGCCCAGACCCCCGGCGCGGCCCCCATCACCCTAGCTCTCACCCGGCCCGACGGCACCGCCTCCTGCTTCCACACAGTATGCCTGCCCCATCAGGAGCCCGCTCATATCGCCCTCAACAAAATCTACCTTGAGCGAATTGTTAAATTCCTCCTCTGGGCACGGGGAGGAAACAGATTTTTTCTCGCAGGAGCCCATGCCGACCTCATCGCGCCCATGCTGCGCGACATTTACAGCCACAGCGGAGAACGGGCTTTTGACGCAGATTTTGTCCGCAGGCTTTTCGACTCAGACATCGAATTCCGCGTCGTCACCTCGGAGGAAATTCCCGAGGAAAAAACCACCCACCTGCCACTGGGTCGCAATCTTGACGGATACCGCATCGGCTTTGACCTTGGCGGCTCCGACCGCAAATGCGCCGCGCTAATCAACGGCGAAGTGGTTTTCTCGGAGGAAGTGAAATGGGACCCCTACTTCCAGTCCGACCCACAGTATCATTTTGACGGCATCATGGATTCCCTCCGGCTGGCGGCGGCCCATCTGCCTCGCGTCGATGCCATCGGCGGTTCTTCCGCAGGAGTTTACATCAACAACACCGTCCGCGTCGCCTCGCTTTTCCGCGGGGTCACCGATCCGGCGGTGTTTGAGAAAAAAGTGAAGCCAATGTTCCTCGATATCGCCAAGGAATGGCAGGTGCCGTTCGAGGTGATCAACGACGGAGATATTACCGCGCTGGCCGGCTCAATGAGCATGGAGAAAAATGCCGTGCTAGGCATCTCCATGGGCACCAGCGTCGCCGCCGGTTATGTTGACCCTCAGGGCCGCATCACCAACTGGCTGAGCGAGCTGGCGTTTGTCCCGTGCGATTACCGCGCCTGTGGCCCGGTGGACGAGTGGTCGGGTGACGCAGGTTGCGCGGTGCAATACTTCTCCCAGCAAGGCGTGGCCCGGCTGCTGCCGCTCGCCGGACTCCACTTCCCCGCCAAAATGAGCCTGCCCGAGCAGCTCGAATCCCTTCAGTCCCTGATGGCCCAGGACAATCCCCGCGCTCGCAAGGTTTACGAGGCGCTGGGCATCTGCCTCGGCTATTTTCTCGCCCATGTCGCGGAATTTTATCCCTACGAGCATCTGCTCCTCATGGGACGCGTCACCTCCGGCCAGGGCGGCGACGTGCTGCTGGGAAAAGCCCGGCAGGTGCTGACCGATGAATTTCCCGCACTCAATATCAACTTGGTAGTGCCCGATGAGAAAAGCAAACGGCACGGACAAGCCATCGCCGCCGCCAGCCTGCCCAATCTGGGATCCCGCGACTAAGAAACACGCCTGGCCGATTCCTCCGCACGATTTTTGCGCCAAATAAAACAGCCAACCCGCAAAGGTTGGCTGTTTTGAAATCCGCATGGACTAGCCCCACAAACGCTTCTTGTGACGGGAAGACTTGGACCGCTTCCGGCGTTTGTGCTTGTTCATCTTCAAGCGACGTTTCTTTTTAAGATTGCCCATGGATTAGACTAGACTGGTTTTGAAAAGTGAGGGGGCGAGGCTCGCCATCCCGTTCATTATGTAAAGCTTTTTTTTGCTTTCAACAACTTCGCTCAGCGTTCCGCGCCGAGTTTCTGCAAAATCCGGTTCAAGTCATCGTTCCCGTAATATTCGATGACAATCCGTCCCTGCCTGGCACCGTGCTTGAGCTGCACCTTGGTGTTCAACCGCGAGGTCAGCCTTTTCTCAATGTCATGGATTTCCGCAGTGATTTTTGCCGCCCGCTGCGTGTCGTTCGAAATCAAATTTTGCCCGCCTGCCGCGGGTTTGCCCGCCTTCAGTTTTTTAACCCAAGCCTCTGTCTCCCGCACGCTCGCCCCCTGTTCAATGATCCGCCGGGCCACCAGCAGCTGGTCGGCCTCGCCTTCCAAGCCCAGCAACACCTTGGCATGCCCGGCACTCAGCAAGCCCTTGCCAAGGTAGCCCTGTATCTCCCGCCCCAGTGAAAGCAGCCGCACGGAATTGGCGATCGTCGCACGGGGTTTCCCCACCCGCTCCGCCACCGATTCCTGAGTCAGATTGAAATCGCGCATCAGGCTGGCAAAACCCAGCGCCTCTTCGACCGGATTCAGGCTTTCCCGCTGCAAGTTCTCAATCAGAGTCATCACCGCAGTCGAGGCATCACTGGCAGTGACAATACGCGCGGGAATAGTTTTCAATTTGAGAAATTGAAACGCCCGCCAGCGACGTTCCCCGGCAATCAGCTCAAAACCATCTCCGCCGACCCGCACCACAATGGGCTGGAGCAAGCCTTCCGAGCGAATGGATTCCGCCAGCTCCTGGATGGCCTCGGAGGAAAACTCCCGACGCGGCTGCCAGCGAGCCGGGCCAACCTTGGCCACCGGGATTTCCTGATATGGCAAAGGAGCCGCCTTCTCCGGGGACTCAAGCTCCTTCTTGGCCGGGAGCGCGGGAACGGGCTTTCCCGGCATTCGCGTCGGCGGCTTGGTGCCCCCAGCAATCAAATTACCCAGTCCGCGACCCAGACTTTTTTTTGGAGTGGCCATGAAAACAAGTTTAGTTGGTGGCGGAGGAATTCTCCTTGAGGGG
This sequence comes from uncultured Opitutia bacterium, assembly GCA_937874455.1. GTDB lineage: Bacteria > Verrucomicrobiota > Verrucomicrobiia > Opitutales > UBA953 > CALNBE01. The sequence goes on from CALNBE010000247.1 coordinate 13,089, forward strand.
AATAAAAATTTTCTGACCGACTTGGATGGTGCTGTTCGGGGCAAGCTTGTTGGCGGCAAGAATCCAGTTGACTTTTGACCCTTGGGCCCGGGCTATTTTGGAGACGGTGTCCCCCGCCTTCACAGTGTAACTGACGCCCGTCTCCGGCATGTCATTTGCCACGGGCGGACTGGTGTTGCTTTGCGGCGAAATCTGCGGGCCCGCTCCGGAAGTTTTCAGCGCATCGTTCACCTGCTTGGTCAGGCTCGCCAACGCCCGGTTGGTTTCCGCCCCCATGGCGGCAAAGCGCCGATCCATCTCGGCCATGATCTCTGCGCGCTGGGCTTGCAATGCCTGGCTCGTGGCGGCGTTTTGCGCGCTCAATTGCTGATCGACACCGCTGCTGTTCGTCTGCCGTTGCGCTTGGGCCAGCACAAGACGCATGTCCTCCACCTCCGCCTGCAAACGGCGCATTTCCTCGCGCATCACTTCCATTTCCTGCTGCAAGCTCGCCACGGTAGCGGCAGTGGATTGGGCGTGGACCACAGTCGGCAAAGCCGCCCAGCCGAACAAAAGGAGGATAACCAAGGGGAAACGGAAGGTTTTCATGAAAAGAGTTTTGAAGGTTAAGCGACCCGGGGCAATTTCCGAAAGGGAAACGCCGCCCGTTGTTTTTCAGCAAAACAAATTCACCCGACGCGGCAAGAGCGCTTCCAGACAAAACGCCAGGGTTTCCCCGCCCACTCCGGCCCGGCATAATCCACACCGATGCGCGGGCCGGTCTCCACTGCCTCGTCCGGGATCGGACTTCCGGAATCCAGCCACAGGCCGCTTTCCGCCACTGCTAATTTTCCGTTGCAGTCTCCACCAACTCCCAGCGCCTTGGTCAGTTTTCCCGGACCATCATGGAAAATCCCCCCGTGAAAAACACCCCGGAGCAACACCGCCGCCGGGTATCCCTCCGCTGCCGTCACCACATTCAACATCCAGTGCATACCGTAGCAAAGATAAACATACCAGCGTCCCGGAGGACCAAACATCACACGGGTGCGCGGCGTCATCCCTTTGCTGGCATGACAGGCCAAATCCTCCGTCCCATCATAAGCCTCGGTCTCGCAAACCAGCCAGCGGACGACTGCCCCGTCCGGCATCCTTCGGCAAAGTTGCGCGCCCAAAAGCTCCCGCGCTACCAATACCGGCCGTCGCGAAAACCATTCCGGTTTCAGCACCTGACCTTCGTCGAGAAAAAATTTCTTCCGCGCGCTCACTGCACAATTTCCGGCGCGGAATGCGCCTTGTCCCATTTCGCCTGCAAATCCGTCGTGGTCGCCACCACCTCATCCCCCTTCTTCACCACACCCTGTTCAACAATAAAGCCCACGCTGTTTTTTTCCCGGTCTCCAGAAAAACGCAACCTGGCCACCGGCTCCAAGGCCGCGTTGCGCGCCATCCAAACCTGACTCGCATCCACCGTCTTTCGCAAATCGGCAACCCAGCAAACCGCAGCCTTGCCGTCGGGTGCACTCCAGACGATTTCTCCCAGCAGGCCGGGATCCATCGCCGCCAGCGACTGCCAAAACAAGGTTTGTTCCGGCTTTCCCTCCGCCACATCCGCGGTGTTTTCCTCCGATCCCGTGCCAGCGCAGCCGACGCAAAATTCTGCCGCCACCAAGAACAAGGCGACGGACCCCAAAGGTCGCCGCCGGTTTTGCGCTGGAAAAATAAAATTGAGTTTCATTTCAGGAAATAATGATGGTGCCTTCGGGATAGTGGAACTCCGTGTGTTCGCGTTTCGGAATCACGGAAAGCAGGAAAAAGAGGACGCCGATTCTGCCCACAAACATCGTCACGACGAGCAGCAATTTCCCCGCAGCATTCAACTCGCCGGAGATTCCACGCCCCAGCCCAGTCGTGCCCAACGCGCTCACCACTTCAAACAAAATGTCCAGCGGCGGCAGCAGGGGAAATGTCGCGCACAGGATTGCCGCCACCAACATCGCAAAGGACAGCGCCACCAACACCACCGCCAGCGCCCGATCCGCCGTCTCATCCGCAATTTTCCGCCCAAAAACCTCAATACTCGGAAGCCCCAGGACCACCCGGCGCAACGACAAAAACGCCACCGCCACCGTCGAGGTTTTAATCCCGCCCGCAGTACTGGACGGGCTGCCGCCGACAAACATCAACGCAATCAGCAAAATCATGCTGCCCGAACTCAGCAGCGAAGTGTCTGTGATGTTGAACCCCGCCGAGCGGGCCGTCACCGAGCAAAACAACGCGGCAAACCACGGGCTCACTCCGCCCGCCTCGCCAGCCCCAAATCCATATTCAGTCAGATAAAGCAGCGCCGCGCCGCCCACCAGCAACACCCCGCTAGTCACCAGCACCACCCGGCTGTGCGTCGTCAACCGCGGCGGTATCGCCTTGCGCAGGCCAATTTTCCTCCGCGCAATGGCCAGCGTCACATTCCACAAATTCTTCACCACTGGGAACCCGATTCCTCCCAGCACCACCAAGACCATGATCACCGCCAGCAACCCCTCGTTTCCTCCGCGAGCCACATCTTCCAGATTCCCTGGCAACGTCGACATCCCCGCGTTGCAAAAGGCAGTCACCGCATGGAAAATCGCAAAAAAGACCGGATCCTCCCCGGCCAGCCCGGCGTCCACGAAGAAGTAATGAATGGCAAAAGCACCGACAATTTCGCACCCGAAAGTGAAGCCGATGATGATCCCGAGAATGGTCCCGATTTGGCTCAAATTGTCCTCGCTTAAGAGATTCTGCATCGCGATCCGATTGCGCAACGAAACGCCGCCAGCCAGAAAATAGGCGAAGAAATACGTCAGCGTCATGATCCCCAATCCACCGATTTGCACGAGCCCAAGAATGATGCAGTGACCGTGGCGAGTGAAATCCGTTGCCACCTCCACCGTTGTCAACCCAGTCACGCACACCGCGCTGGTGGCGGTGAACAACGCATCCACCCAGCTGATGCCGTGCGGCGTGGCCAAAGGAGGTTTCAACAGCAAGGTGCCGACTAGAATCAACAGCGCGAAACTCAGAATAAACAACATTCCGGGGGTGATCCGTCGGGATGCCACCAGCGAGCTGCGCCGGAGCAAACGCAGACCGCCGACCAGCAACAACGTCAACTGCGAACAGGCCAGCAATGACAAGATAAGCGTGTCCGGACGAATTTCAGGAAATTGCGCGTAAAACCAATCGCCCCACACTTCCGCAAAGAAAAACTCGCCTGCCACCAGCACCGCCAGCAAAAGCTCCACCTTGCGCGCCCGCACCAGCACCGACACTTTTCCCGCAAAGAAAAAGCGCCCAATTTCTTGGGCAACAAAAACGCCCAGAACTCCCCAAGTGCCCCAGCGCGCAAACAGCCATGCCTTCCCGTCTAGCGGCCAGCCCAAAATCCAGACAAAGAGTCCCAGCGCCAACACCCCGCACACGGCCAGCACCCCGTTCAAAATGGCGGTGCCAACGGCGCGCTTATCGTGGTTTTCCCCGGAAAACATGCTTCTCCGCTAAACGATTTTTTCCGCACGTCTAGCCGCTTTATGCATAAGCGCCAGCCAGACACCCGCGCCGGCAAAGAAAAAACCGCCCCAGGATCCGGGAGCGGTTTTCCACCCATCATCAAAAAAGCTAGCGGTTGCTTTCGTAGAAGGCGTTAATTTTCTGAGAGACATCTTTGAAGGCCGAGTCCGCCATGTAAATCACCTTGTACTCCTCAATGGCATCCTTGGTACGGCCCATTTTTTCCAGCGCGTTCCCCAATTCGTAAATGATGTCCTTCTTGATGTCGCTCATTGTCTGGATTTCTCCCTTTGCGACTTGCAATTGATCGGCGGCCAGATCGAACTTGTTGCCGTTGATGAAAGCGCGGGCCAGATAAAGCATCGCCTGGTGCCGGTTCTTCGGGTTGCGCTGTGCCACCTGCAACTGCTGAATGGCCTCGTCATTCCGACCAGCTTCCAGCAACAGCACTCCGTAATCATAGCGATAGCCATAATCATTCGGGTAGCGCTCCACCAGTCCTTGCACCACTTGCAGTCGGTGGGCTTTTTCCTCTGCGGCCGCAGATTCGTATTGGGCCTTGAGTTCCGCGTCTTCGGGATTGGCTTCCACCTTTTCCCTGAGCCCGGCCACCTGCTGGGCCCGCAGTTTCATGGAAAGCTCGTTCTCCTGCTTTTCCAATGCCGCATCGGCAGCGCCGATGTTGGTCTTGCGCGCACGCCGCAGCGTTTCGATGGCTTTTTCCAGATTGCCCAGCGTCTGGTAATTTCTGACCGCTTCGCGGTAGTAATCAACATTCTCGGGATCAGCGGCGATTTTTTTCTCCAGTTCCTGCACAAGAAGCGCGGCGTCGTCCGCATCCTGCATCACGCGTTCGCTCTTTTGCATTTCGAGCGCTTCTTTTTCACTCTTGAGTTTGCTCTTGAAGTCGCCGTCGCCCTCCCACTTGCCCTGATTCATCGTCTTTGCAACCGAAGCGCGGCGGGCCATATCCTGCAACTCGCCGTTGCCGGGGAAAATCTTCAATCCGTTGTCCATGGCCCTCAAAGCCGAGTCAAAATCTTCATCCTTGAGATAAGCGGTGCCAACCGCGAGGTAATTGGCGATGTTTTTCGGGTCGGCGCTGCAAATTTCCTCATAGGCAAAGGCGGCAGTGGAATACCAGCCGAGTTTCTCCGCCGCAGCAGCCAGCGTCCTGTTCGCGCCCACGTCCGCCGGATGTTTCTCCAGCATTTTCTCCGCGGCATCGATCGCCTGTTCAGGATTGGTTTCCACCAGCTTGGACGGGGTGCGCAGACTGGCCACCGAGGTCAAACGTCCCAACAGACCGCCCAGACCTTTGCCCTTCGTTCCGTGCTGGATTTTCTGTGCCTTGCGCAACAACCGCCGCACCTCCACGCAAGACGGATGCCGTTGCAACACGCCTTGGGCAATTTCCGCGGCATATTGCGGATTGGTGCGCAACGCCTGCTCGGCGGCGGCAACCTGTTTCTGCAAACGTGGGTCAATATCCTTCAAGAGAACTTTCGACATGGGGTATCGCTTATGGATGGTTGTGTAAAGAAAGCGGAGACGCTAAAGCCGCCGGTAGGGGCGTCAACGTCAATGTCCTTCCCCCGCGTTTTCAGGATTCTCCCACCGGGCTTCCCTCCAATCTTGCAGTCCGCCTCTTTTCATCCAACAACACCGCATTGATGCGTTTCCTCTTCCTGCTTCTTGCCATTCTCCCCGTTTTGCCGCTTTCCGCCGCAGTCACTCCCGATCAAATCGTAGTGGTCGTCAACGAGGACAAATATGAATCCTCCCAAGTGGCCCGGCATTACATGCAGGCGCGGGGCATTCCTGAAAAAAACCTGATCCGTATCGCAACCAGTCATAACGAGGAAGTTTCCTGGCCCGTTTTTGTCCGCCAAGTGTGGAACCCGCTCCTGCAAAAACTGCAACAAGGTGGTTGGCTGCAAGGAGAATTGTCCGCCGAGCCGGACGCTTCCGGACGGCGCCGCATGCGTGTCACCGAAAACAAAATCGGTTATCTGGTGCTTTGTCCCGGCATCCCGCTACGCATCGCCAACGATCCCGACTTGGTCGCCACCGAGGCCGTCCCCAATCTCGGCACCGCCTTTGCCATGACCACCGCCGCAGTGGATTCGGAGCTTGTCCTGCTGGCGCAGCCGACCTCCCACGCCACCGGCTTTATTCCGAACCCGTTTTTCCAGAAAAGCCCCGCCGATCTTTCTCCAGCGGAGACCAAGCACTGGGTTCGGGTCGCCCGGCTCGACGGGCCCACCGTCCAAGCAACATTGCAATTGATTGATAACGCCCTGACCGGGGAACAACGGGGAATGCTGGGACGGGCTTACATTGATCGCGGCGGACCGCACAAACAGGGCGAGGAATGGCTTCAAGCCACTGCCGGCCTTTTGCAAAAAGTGGGCTTCGACACTTCGATAGAGACTACCCCGGCCTTGTTTGGAGAGGAAACGCGGTTTGACGCCCCGGCCTTTTACTTCGGCTGGTATGCCACCAACATTGGCGGGCGGTTGGCCCGGCCCGATTTTCATTTTCCTCCGGGTGCCATCGCATTGCATATTCATAGTTTTTCCGCCCAAACCCTCCGCTCCGCCACCCTGGGCTGGGCCGGCCCCCTAGTTGCCCGCGGTGCCACTATCACCATTGGAAATGTCGCCGAACCCTATCTTCAACTCACCACAATACCGCCGCTGCTCGTCGCGGGATTCCTTCAGGGCATGCAGGCGGGAGAGGCATATGCCTTCGCCAATCCCGCCTGGAGCTGGCAGACTATTCTCCTCGGCGACCCACTCTACCAGCCCTTTCAGGTCAATGCCGCCCGCCAGTTGGAAAATGCTGCGGAAGCCAATGATCCGAGAGTCGTTTACGCATTATTGCGCACTGCCAACCAAATGGCCGAAAAAGGGAAAAAAGACGATGCCTACCGGCTGCTCAGCCAAAGCGTGACCCGGCACCCGCTCCTGCCTCTTGCACTGGCTCTCGCCCAACAACAAGTTGAACGCCAGCAACCAATCACACTTCCCACACAGCTCATCCTCACATCCGGCGAGGATGCCGGTTTGCTCATCGAGGCCGCCCGGTTCTTCCAATCCCACAATCAAAAACCATTGGCCCACATGCTGTATCGGAAACTGGTCGATGAATACCAGCTGTCCGGGGAGTTGAAGAAAAAGCTGCAGATCGAAGCGGGATTTCTTCCGCCCAATCCTCCCGCCGAAACTTCCGCTCCGGCGGCGCAATCTTAAGTAAAATTCCATCAAAAAAACCGCTACCCATTCAGGCCGCGGTTTTTTGGGCAAAGAAAATTTCCTCCGCGCTCACTCGACAAACTTCTTGAACACCACGGCGGCGTTGTGTCCGCCGAAGCCCAGATTATCGCTGATCGCCACGTTCACCTCGCGCTTTTCCGCCACGTTGGGCACGTAGTTCAAATCGCAATCAGGATCCGGGTTCTCATAGTTGATGGTCGGGGGAATGATGCCGTTTTTAATCGCCAAAATCGCCACCACCGCCTCCACCGCCCCGGCACCACCGAGGAGGTGCCCGATCATCGACTTGGTCGAGCTGATGGCCAGCTTGCGGGCATGGTCGCCAAAGGTCTTCTTGATCGCCAGCGTCTCAAACTTGTCATTGTAGGGAGTCGAGGTGCCGTGCGCGTTGATGTAGTCCACCGACTCGGGAGCCAGGTTTGCGTCGGCCAGCGCCCGCTTGAAACACAGGTCCAGTCCGCGGCCCTCCACGTCCGGCGAGGTAATGTGGTAGGCATCGCAAGTCGCACCGTAGCCAACGAACTCCGCGTAAATTTTCGCGCCGCGTTTCTTGGCGTGCTCGTAGGTTTCCAGCACCAGAATGCCGCCGCCCTCGCCCATCACGAAGCCGTCGCGCTGCGCGTCAAAGGGACGGGAGGATTTTTCCGGGGTGTCGTTGAAGCTGGTGCTCATCGCCTTCATGCTGCAAAAGCCGGCGTAGCCCAAGCGGGTAATCGCCGCTTCGGTGCCGCCTGCGATCATCACGTCGGCATTGCCGTTGCGCATGTGCATCAGCGCCTCGCCGAGCGAGTGCGCACCCGAGGCACAAGCCGAGACCACGCAAAAATTCACCGAACGCGCCTGCAACTGGATCGCCACCGCGCCCGCCGCCATGTTGGTGATGATCGAGGTGATCATGAAGGGCGACACGCGCCGGGGGCCTTTTTCAAACAAATTGAAGGACTGCTCCTCAATCGAAGCGATGCCTCCGATGCCGCTGCCAATGATCACGCCGAGGCGGTCGGGATCGACATCGCCGACCTTCAGCCCGGCGTCGTTGAACGCCATCATCGCCGCGTTGACCGCGATCTGCACGTAGCGGTCGTTCCGCTTCGCTTCCTTCGGGTCCATGTACTTGGTCGGATCGAAATCCTTCAACTCGCCACCAACCTTGCTGGGAATGTCCGAGACATCGCAGGAGGTGACTTGTGTGATGCCACTTTTTCCGGCGACCAGATTTTGCCACAGGGTTTCAGTGTCATTTCCAACCGCAGCCATGGCACCGATGCCAGTAACTACAATGCGAGGGACAGGTTGTTCTTTTTGCACGCAGGTATTGGGTTAAAAGTTGCGGGGACGAACAAAGTTTTTCCGTTTAAAAAGCAACAAGAAAGCGCCCCGGCCCGCCGCCGGCTTTTTTCATTCCATTGGCTGACAAGGACAATTCCCGCATTCTCGCGGAGGAAACGTCGGCCGCTGGGGCCGTCAAGTCCGGCTCGCGTCCCATGAAGTCACGGAAGAGCTTTTCCGGAGCTTCGCTGTTTCCTTTGGCGAAAATTTTCCTCCGCAGCTCCCGTCCGGTTTTTTCGTTCAACACACCTTCCCGCAAAAACCGGGTGAAGACATCCGCCTCCAGCACCTCCGCCCATTTGTAGGAATAATAACCCGCTGCGTAACCGAGCGGATCGGCAAAAATGTGGCTGAAGCGCCGGGCCATCGAGGGCACCGGCTGGGTGGTGCGGACATGGTAATCCGCCAGATCCTGGTTCCAGATTTCGTCGAGATCGCGCCCTTTGTAACGGGGAAAATGGACATGCAGTTCCAAATCGAGTTTCGCAAAGGAAAGCTGCCGCATGGTGCCGGTCGCCGCCCGGTAGTTGCTCGCCGCCACCAATTTTTTCAACAATTCCTCCGGCAATGGCGCCCCAGTTTGGTAATGCTTGGCAAAGCGGCCCAGGCTTTCGTTCTGCCAGCACCAGTTTTCCAGCAACTGCGAGGGCAGCTCGACAAAATCCCAAGCCACGCGGGTGCCGCTCAACGATTCATACGGCACCTCGCTCAACACATGATGCAACAGGTGGCCAAACTCGTGGAAGATCGTCAGTACTTCGTCGTGCGTTAGCAATGCCTCCGCGCCGTTCACGCCGGGAGTGAAATTCCCGCACATCAAACCGAGGTGCGGCGCAAAGGAACCGTCCGGACGCGGGCCGCCGGTGTGGAGAAAATTCATCCACGCGCCGCCGCGCTTGGGTTCCCGGGGATGCCAGTCGGTGTAAAACGAGCCGAGGTGTTTTTCCCCGTCCCACACTTCATAAAACCTCACCTCCGGGTGCCAGCCTTCCACCGGTTCCGCCTCGCTGCGGCAAGCGGCGGTGGCAGGAAAAATGGTTTTCTCCCCGCTCGCGGAGTCGAGCCACACCGTGGCGCGTTGCTGAAAACGGACCCCGAACAAATGGCTGAACAGGTCAAACATGCCGTCGATCACACCGCCGATCGGCAGATACGGGCGCAGGGCCTCGGTATCGAAGGCGTATTTTTCCTGCCGCTGCAATTCCGCCCAATAGCCGTTTTCCCACGGGGTCAGCGGGGAGGCCGCCGTGCCGGTTTTCCCGGCTTTGAAATTTTCCAGCGCCTCCGTTTCCCGAAGGAAAAAAGGCCGCACCCGCGCGTGCAAATCCTCCACAAACGCCAGCGCCTTGTCGCCGCTCCCCGCCATGCGCCGGGCAATGGCAAAGTCCGCGAAATTTTTCTTCCCGAGCAGGCGCGCCTTCTCGTCGCGCAACTCCAAGATTTGCCAGACCAGCGCGGTGTTGTCCCATTCCCCCGCCGCGCCGACTTGAGCCAGCGCTTCCCAACATTCCTTCCGCAGTGCGTCGCTTTTCGCATACTGTAAAACTGGCGTGACCGACGGGGCGTGCAGGGTAAACCGCCAGGCGGGCTTTTCCTCCGCGCCGATTCCCTTGGCCCGGGCCAGCGCCGCCGCCCCGGCCCGCGCGCTTTCCGGCAGGCCGTCCAGCAGCACAGGATCGGTGACAACTTTCTCCCAGGCGTTGGTCGCATCGAGGACATGCTCCGCGTATTGCTGGGTCAACCGCGCCAGCTCGGCGTTGATTTCCTCCAAGCGCTTTTTTCCCGCCTCCGGCAAATCCGCGCCGTTTTCCCGGAAATCCGCCAGCGTCTCATCCAGCAACCGCCGCGCCACCGGTTCCAATTCCTTTGCCTCCGCCGTCGCGGCGTAATTTTTCAGCACCGCCCACAGCCGGGGATTCAGCGTGATGCTGGTGGAAAACGCCGCCACCTGCGGCAGCAGCTTCCCGTAAACTTCGCGAAACTCCGGCGAATTGCAGACCGAGTTCAAATGCTCCACCTTGCCCCAGGCATGGTTCAGCTCGCGGGTCGCCGCCTCCAGCCCAAGCACGGTGTTTTTAAACGACATTTCCTCCGCGATCTGCGCGCACACGGCCTCGATTTTTTCCGCCGCGTTTTTCAACGCCAACTCGATGTCGGCCTGCATCGTGTCGAGGCGGTGTTCGCTCCAACGAATGAGAAAGTCCTGGGATAGATAAGGGTGCTGCATGAAAATTTCCTTTGCTCCGACCAAAACACCCCGCGCCCCGTCATGCAACCCGGCACTGCGC
>CALNBE010000248.1 GCA_937874455.1 uncultured Opitutia bacterium
GGTGCGAGGCGCGGAGGAAATTTCCTTCGCGCTGGGTCAGCAGATCAAGTCCTTGAAGTCCGCGAAGTCGGCGCTGAGGCCGTTGGGCAGACCCTTGTTGATGACGGAGACTGCGTCGTGCGAGTGGAGGGATTCGAGGTGGGCGCAGGCGACCTGGAAGTCCTTGATGCGCGGGTCGGCGTCGAGTTCCTCGTAAACCAGCCGGGCGGCGTCCTCGACGAATTTGACGTAGGCGCCGTTCATTTCGGCGAAGGCCTGCTCGTCCTCGCGTTTAACCATGACTTGGGTTTCGGTTTGCAGGGCGTGGCGGCAGTGGTGCTGGAGGTCTTCGATGGCGCAGTGAGTGCCCTCGGCGATCTCGGCGATGACGCGGGCCTTGGAGCGTTGGGAGTGGGGGACGCCGAAAATGTCGCGGGCCTCGCGGGCGTGCTCGGAAAGTTCGACCGAGCAGGGGCAGGCGGAGGAGTACACGAAGTCGAAGTGAATGAACTTGCGGAAACGGTCGAGGTCGTCGATCTGTCCCTCGTAGGAGCAATGGTAGTACTGGTAGCCTTGGAGGTGGCTGCGGAGGCTGGTTTGCAGGATCGGGTAGTTGAAGCTGAGCCGGATGCGAGCGCGGGAGCTGCCGAGGTCTTTTTTGTAGCGGCGCAAAATTTCTTCGAGAATTTCGAGAGAGAAAACGCGGTCCTTGAATTCGTAAAAGACGCGCATTACGCGGGACATGTTGATGCCCTTGTGGTCGGCGGCGAGGGAAACGGTGCCGGTGACGGAGGTTTCGAGCGTGAGCGGTTCGCCTCCGGCGGTGTGGTAACGGAGCGGGAGGCGGAAATTGGAGATGCCGACTTGGAGAATGGGGACGTTGGCGCCTTGGATTTGGGAGGCGTCGGTGTTCTGCATATCGGGCAGGGTGGCACGGTAGGCGGGCGTCACCTGGAAGTCCGGATCATAGACGCGGGCAGGAGCCTGACGGAGGGAATTTTCCGAATGCGAATTCATGATGGGAAGGCGGTTTATTCCTGAATTCATTCAAGGCTATACCAAAAAACGGCGGCGGCAAACAGTTGTGTGTGACGGAGGAGCAAAAAAGAAACGACGCCGGAGCGGCGTCCGGCGTCGTCAAGAAAAGTGGAGCCACTTGCCAGATTCGAACTGGCGACTTTTTCATTACGAATGAAACGCTCTACCAACTGAGCTAAAGTGGCAACGGGGCGGGAAGCTAGGGGTGGCGGGATGGATGGCAAGTTTTTTGCTTTCTTATCGGAGCAGGGCTGGCATTAAAGGGCGAAGTAACACCCGGCTGCGGAGTCGCTTGATGGCGGCTCCTCGGTTTTCTTTTCCAATCTGTTTCCATCATGAATGTTGCACAAATGGCCCGCCACTTTGCCGTTCCCGGGCAAATTGTGTCGGCCCGGCCCTTTGGCTCGGGAAATGTCAACGACACCTATCTGGTAATTTCCCGGACGACTTACTCGGAAGTACGGTTTATTTTGCAGCGGATTCGCAAGGCGGTGTTTGCCGAGCCGGTGAACATCATGCGCAATATGCGGATCATCTGCGACCATTGTCATGCGAAGATGGAGGCGGAGCAGGCGGAGGCGGACCGGGTGTGGCAGTTGCCGAAGATTATTGAGACGGAGGATGGTGCGGACTTCGCCATCGACGCGCAGGGGGATTTGTGGCGGGCGATTTCCCACATTGCCAGCGCGACGGCTTTCGAGATGGTGCAGAATCTGGAGCATGCGCAGGAAGCGGGCGAGGTGCTGGGGCATTTTCAACGGCTGATCAGCGACATCCCAACGGAGAAACTCGTGTACACGCTGCCGGGGTTTCACGTGGCCCCTCGCTATCTGGAGCATCTGGAGCGGGCTGCGACGACGCCGCTGGGGCAGACCCGGCTGGCGGCTTCGCCGGAGGCGCAGGACTGCCTGGCCTTCGTGCTGGCGCGGCGGGAGAAATGCTTTGTGTTGGAAAATGCGCGGGAGAAGGGCCTGCTGCCGCTACGGCCGGTGCATGGCGACCCGAAGGTCGGGAACATCATGATCGACGAGGAAACCAAGCGCGGCACCTGCATTGTTGATCTGGACACGGTGCAACCGGGGCTGATCCATTACGACATCGGAGACTGCATGCGCTCGTGCTGCAATCCGGCGGGCGAGGATGCGATGGATTTGGACGCGGTGCGGTTCGACACCCGGTTGTGCGCGGCGATTTACCGCGGCTATTTCCATGAAACGCGGAGCTTTGTCACGGCGGCGGAGCGGGAATATTTTTACGAGGCGATTCATCTGCTGCCGCTGGAGCTGGGCATCCGATTCCTGGCCGACTATCTGGCGGGTGACATTTACTTCAAGGTGCGCCGTCCGGCGCATAATTTGCACCGCGCGCTGGTGCAGTTCAAGCTGACGGAAAGTGTGGAGGCGCAGGAAAGGGAAGTGCGCAAAATTTTGGAGAAGGACTGACCGTATGAACGTGGTGGCGACATCGGGGTTGGCGGTGGCGCTGGCGGTTCCGGGGAGCCGGACCGTGCTGGCGGGCTGCTGGCTGGTGATGGTCGTGATCATGTGGGCGAGCGCTTGGCGCGGTTACTGGTCCGGCCCGATCCGGCAGTTGGCACCGACGGTGGCGTTGCTGGTGGCGTCGGGCGGTGCTTGGCTGGCCGGGCCGGATCTAGGGCACTTGATATTGAAAAACACCATGGTGCCGTGGCTGCTGCGGGGGCTGACCGGGATGTTACTGCTGGGCAGCGTGCTGTGGCTGATGGTGTTCGCGGTGTTGTGGCGGCTGGGGCGGAACCGTTTCCCGAGCAAAACGGGCGAGGCGGAAAACCCGGTGCTGGGGGCGGTGGTGGGCTGCTGGATCGGGGTGTTGTGGAGCGGGGTCTTGTTTTTAGTGCTGGCGGCGCTGGGTGCCGGGGCGCAATTTTGGCTGGAACTGACGGACCGGGCGCCGCCGAGTCTGGCGCGTTCGGTCTTGGCCAAGTTGGTGGTGGTGAAAAATTCGCTGGCGATGGTGAATGGCGCGGGCTGGCTCAACAAATGGAATCCGTTGCCCGACCGGACCCGGCGAGTGATGGAAAAAAGCCTGATGGTGCTGAACACTCCCGGCGCACTGTCGCGGCTGCAAAGGCTGCAGGAAATTCAGAGCATCGCTACGCATCCGGCCTTTTACCCGTTGACCCAAGATCCGGAGATTCGCGAGCTGGTGGTGCGGCGCGATGTGGAGTCGTTGTTTTCCCATCCGGCGGTGTTACGGTTACTCTCGGACGACGATTTTCAGCGGCAGTTGGCTAGGATCGATTTGGAGCGGTTGCTGGACGAGGCAATTCTGGGCGTGCCGCCCGTTTTGCAGTAAAATTGCCTTGGCAATGAACGGATAGCCTTCACGATTAAGGCTCATATGAAAGCCCAACTTCAGCTCCTTTCCTTGGCGGTTTTTCTCGCTGCCGCTCCTGTTTTGTCCGCTCAAACCCCTCTGGGTGCGGTTCCCAGCGAGTCGCCGATCGTCGGTGTCACTGCGGAAAACACTGGAGACAAGTCCCTGCAGGTGATCGAGCAAAACGGGCAAAAGTTTGTATTGATTTCCACTATCAAAACAGTGGCGGCGAATCAGGAATTTCAGCATAATGTGAACATCGTCCAAGCCCAGAAAAAGGCCGTGCTGGAGCTGAAAAATCGAATTGAGGTGGCACTGACCACTCCGGAAAAAGAGGCGCTGCAGCGAAAATTGGAGGAGACTGGCAAAAAGTTGGACGAGAACAATGTCTTGATGACCAAGACTTACGGTTTTTCGCTGACTCGCAATTACCTCCTGCAAATCGTCAAGACCCGTCTTTACCTGCCGCTGACCGCGGAGGAATTTGAAAAACTGCCCGAGGCGGACAAAAATGACGCGGAAAAGGTCGTAAAAGTTGAGCGCAAAGACAAGGATGGCAATGTCACCGAGACCCAGCACTTGCATTTGATCGCCATCATCCCGACAGTGTCGGACAACGACATCTTTCGGCAGAATGTCCAGCTGGTGCAGGCGCAGCGCAATCGCGTGATGCAGTTGATGCGTGCGGTGGAGCAGGTCTCGGACCCGGCGGAAAAAACCAAGCTGGAGGAGGAATTGAAGAAGTCGGAGGAAGTCCTGACGAATAACAATTCCGAGATGATCAAGCGTTATGGATTTTCTCTGACCCGCAGCTACGTGATGGAAGTCGAGGAGAGCCGCCTCTACATGGCGGTCACCGAGGAGGAATTGCAGCGCACCAAAGATGCGAATGTCGCGGCCAAGCCGATGACCAAGGAATAATTTTCAATTCCCCCAACTCCCCATGTCCTCCCCGGAAATCATCGAACAGAACGGCCAGAAATTCGCGCTAGTCTCGACGATCAAAACCGTCGAAACCAACCGCGAGTTTCACCGCAACGTGCAGGTGGTCCAGCAGCAGCGGGCGGTCGCCATTGAGCTGAAGAAACGCCACGAACAGGCGTTGACCGACAACGAAAAGCAGGCGTTGAAAAAGAAGCTGGATGAGACGGTGAAAAGCCTCGACAGCAACAATGCGCTGATGGCGAAAACCTACGGGTTTTCTTTGCTCCGCAATTACCTGATCCGCTTCCTCAAAACCCGTCTCTACACGCCGCTCACGGACGAGGAGTTTGCCAAAATGCCAGCGGAGGAAAAGGCCAAGCCGGAGGCGACCAAGACCATTGACGGCAAGCTGCATGCCTTTGTCGCGGCGATCGAGGGTGCCGAAGCCAACGACCAGTTCCGGCAAAATGTCCAGTTGGTGCAAACCCAGCGCAGCCGCTTGGTGCAGCTCAAGCAGGCCATTGAAAAGGCTGCGAGCGCGGAGGAAAAAGCCAAGGTCGAGGAAGAGTTTAAAAAGTCCGAGGAAGTGCTGGTGAAAAACAACGAGGAAATGGTGAAGCGCTACGGATTTTCTCTGATGCGCAATTACCTGATGGAGGTGGAGGAGTCGAAGCTCTACATCGCCGTCACCGAGGAAGAGGCGAAAAAAGTTGGCGGACAAGCCGCTGCCTGAGTCGTTTTAAATTTCCTTTGCGGAAAAGCCGTCCCTCGGCGGGGCGGCTTTTTTTGGAGCATGAGGTCTCTGCGGATAAACAAGGATGAGCCGGAGAGAATTTCCTTTGCCGCATGTCGAACGGCTGAAAGGCAATTCTCTCCAATAAAAAACTCCCAGCTATCACTGCAATGCGGAGGAGATAGCCTCTTTGACTGCGGCGGCGGTGGCGGGAAGGACTTGTTTGACCACGGGCCGGTTTTTGAGCGCTTCCAGCGCCGGGTGGGTGGGTTGAATGCCCAGCACGGCGGCGATGGTGTCGGGGAATTTGGCCGGGTGGGCGGTGGCGAGAATCACGCTGCGGCGTCCCGGTTCCAGCGCGGCAAAGGCGCAGGCGGTGTGCGGATCGGCAACGTAGTGGAAATCGCGATACGCGCGGGCGATTTGCTCGCGGATGCCAGTGTCGTCGCAGGAAAAGGCGCGGATGTTTTCCCCCGGCGCCTGGCCGAGGGAGAAATGGCCGTTGTCGCGAATCGCCTGCATGGTGGACTGGACGCGGGAGGAATCCCCCGCGAAGTGCCACCAGAGCCAGCGCTCGAAATTGGAGGACTGCTGAATGTCCATCGACGGTGCCAGACTGGGATGGACTTTGCCGGGGCGGTATTCTCCGGTTTGGAAAAAATTGGCGACCACCGCATTGGCATTGGTGGCGACGCAGAAGCTGAGTCCCGTGACGCCCATTTTGCCGAGCATCCAGCCGGCGAGCACATTGCCGAAGTTGCCCGTCGGCACGATAAATTCGACCGGATTTTCTTTGCGCACATCCAGCTTGAGCACCGTGTCCAGATAGTAAACGCACTGGGCGAGGATGCGGGCGATGTTGATGGAGTTGACTGCGGTGAGCGCGTGGGCGGAGGAAAATACGCTGTCACCGAAAATCTGTTTCACGATCGCTTGGGCTTCGTCGAAACTCCCCTGAATGGCCAGCGGGTGCACCTTGGCAGAGCCGGTGGCGGCGATTTGTTTTTCCTGCAACGGGGCGATGCGGCCCTCGGGATAGAGGATGAAACTGTGCGAATCAGGTTGCCCCAGCATCCCGTGGATGGCGGCGGAACCGGTGTCGCCGGAAGTCGCGCCGAGGATGTTGACGGGCTGGCCGGAGTTTTTGATTTCCCTGCCGTAAAACTGGCCGAGCAACTGGAGCGCAAAATCCTTGAAGGCCAGAGTCGGCCCGTGGAAGAGTTCCAGCACCTGCAAATTTTCCTTTGCCAGCGGCACCAGCGGTGCGGGCGGGACGGGGAAATTGGCATAGGCCCGGTCGATGCAGCCGCGCAATTCCTCCGCCGGGATGTCGGTGGCAAAAAGGGAGAAAAAGCGGAAGGCCAGCTCCGGATAGGAAAGTCCGCGCCAAGCCGCGAGGTGCGGGCGCAGGTCGGGCAATTCCTCCGGGACGAACAGCCCGCCGTCCTGGGCGAGCCCCTGGCGAACGGCTTGGGCGAAGGAAGCACGGTCGCCGCCGCGCGTGCTGACGAACCTCATAGCGAATGTTGCAGCGTGATTTCCGCGCCGGATTCGTTGGTGTCGAGGATGAAGTAGCGCGCCTTCAGACCAGCGTTGGTGAAGCAGTCCTGCATCGCTTGGCCAATGGACTCATGGTTGTCGCTGGCAAAGGCGATGATGCCCGGTCCCGCGCCGCTCAGACAGGAGGCGGCGGCCCCGTGGTCGAGCGCGGCCTCGCGGGCCTCGATGGCACCGGGGATGGCGGGGATGCGATACGGCTCGTGCATCCGGTCGTCGAGCGCCTTGGCGAGCAGTTTCAAGTCGCCGGTGCGCAGGGCCTCCATGGTGAGCACCGCGTGGCCGATATTGTAAATGGCATCGATGCGCGGCAGGGTGGGCGGGAGCACTGCGCGGGCCTTGGTGGTGAGAAAGGCAAACTCCGGCACACAGACCACCACGCGCTGTTGTGGCATGGGAATTTGGTGGGTGAGCAGGCGTCCGTTGGCGGTGCGGGTGACGACCACCAGACCGCCTTGGAGGGCGGGGACGACATTGTCGCCGTGCCCCTCGATTTCGACCGCGCGGGAAAGCACGGCCCGCTTGAGCGTGTCGGCATTGTCGGCGGTCAGTTCGCGTCGGGCCAGAGCATTGGCAAAGACCAGTCCTGCGATGACCGCGGTGGAGCTGGAACCGAGACCGCTGCCGCAGGGCAGGTTGTTATGGGAAACGATTTTGAGCGGGCCGGGAGCGGTTTGGCCGAGCACTTCTTCGAGTTCCTCGAAGAGAATACGGGCGATGACGTTGGTGTGGTCTTTGGGCAGTTGCGCCGCGCCTTCGCCATGGGACTCCACGGTAATTCGCGTCTTCTGGTCGGGTGCCAGGTGGAGCTCGAAAGTGTTCCAGAGATCGAGCGCCACGCCAGGACCTGTACGCCAATGCAGTCGAAACCGGAGCCAAGATTGGCGGAAGTCGCCGGGACCCGGATTTTCAGAAGCGGAGTGGAGTTGGACATAAAAGAAAGTGTTTTCCTCCGCCATCTCTGTGGACGGCGGAGGAAAGCGGGAGGTTTTTGTTTTTAAACCGTTACGATTGCTGCGGAGAGAATCGCCGGCGTGCTGCGGATGGTGTTGAGCGCGGCGGCCTCCGGTTCACTGTCGAGTTGGAAGACGGCGAGGGCGGTGGTGTTGCCCACCGGGCGGCTGAGGGACATGTTGGCGATGTTCACCTTGTAGTGGCCGAGGATGGAACCCAGGTTGCCGACGATGCCCGGCTGGTCTTCGTTTTCGAGGAAGAGCAGCGTGCCCTCCGGCGCGAATTCGAAGCTGTGGTTGTCGAGGGCGACGATGCGCGGCTGGTGGCTTTTGCCGATCACGGTGCCGGCGATGGTGCGGGTCTTGCCCTTTTTGCAAACCGCCTCGACCTGGATGAGATCCTTGTAGTCGGCTTCGGTGTTGGACTGGACCACATTGACCTCGACGCCCATGCGCTTGATCAGGTGCGGCGCGTTGACGTCGTTGACGTGCTCGCCGCTGATGTGGCGGAGGTAGCCGCGCTGGATGGCGCGGGAAACCGGCAGGGTGTCGAACTTGGCCACCGTGCCCCAGTAAGTGAGGCGGAGTTTTTCGACCGGCCCCGGCGCGAGCTGCTGGAGCAGGGTGCCGAGTTTTTCGCCGAGGGAAAGGAAGGGCCGAAGCTGCTCCAAGTCGCGCGGATCGACGGAAGGCATGTTGACCGCGTTGCGGATCATGCCGCCATTGATGACTTGGGCAACCGCCTCGGCGATTTCAAAGCCCACGTTTTCCTGGGCCTCGGTGGTGGAGGCGCCGAGGTGCGGCGTGAGGGTGAGGTTCGGCTGCTGGCGCAAAGGAGAATCCACGGCGAGCGGCTCCTTGACGAAGACATCGAGCCCGGCGGAGGCGACTTTGCCGCTTTGCAGCGCGGCCAGCAGGGCGTCCTCGTTGACCAAGCCGCCGCGGGCGACGTTGACGATGTGGACGCCGGGTTTCATCTTTTCGATGGCCGCCGCGTCGATCATGTTTTTCGTCTGGTCGGTGAGCGGCATGTGGACGGTGATGTAGTCGGCGTTGGCGAAGACATCTTCCTTGGAGGCCATGGTGATGCCGAGGGTCTTGGCGCGGGCCTCGGTCAGATACGGATCGTAGCCGAGCACTTTCATGCCGAAGGCGAGGGCGCGTTTGGCGACCTCGCTGCCGATGCGGCCCAGACCGAGCACGCCGAGGTTTTTTTCGTAGAGCTCGGTGCCGGAGAGATTTTTCCGCTCCCATTTTCCTTCGCGCATGGTGGCGGCGGCGGTGGGAACTGGACGGGCGCAGCAAAGCAAATGAGTGAAGGTCAGCTCGGCGGTGGCGATGGTGTTGCCGGAAGGCGTGTTCATCACGATCACCCCGCGCTCGGTGGCGGCCTCGATGTCGATGTTGTCCACACCCACACCCGCGCGCCCGACACAGGTCAGTTGGGGCGCGGCGGCGATCACCTCGCGGGTGATTTTGGTTTCGCTGCGCACCAAAATGGCACTGACGTCGCCGACCAGGGAGAGGATTTTCTCCGGAGAGGAGCCGTAGGCTTCAATCACTTCAAAGCCCGGTTGCTGCTTGAGGAAAGCAACACCAGCAGGCGCGATTTTGTCGGCGACAAGTATTTTGGTGCTCATGGTTGTGTTGGAAAAAGAGACCGGGTGCGGAAAAGTCCACACCGCTCATTCTTTGAAAGAGCGTGAAGGAAATGGACTGAAACTGCTTTTCAAGGTTCAATTTAAGAACCTGATGACAACCGGGAGTGTGATGGCGGCGGATTGATGGGTGTTAAAATTTAGGCACGAAGGCGTCCGAGGGAAAGTGTCTCGTAGGTGCCGAGCGGGACTTCGGAGAGAAAGCGGGATTTTTCGAGCAGGCGGGGCGGGCCGCCGGTGGTGGTGATTTTGGGGTAGAGGCAGTAGAGTTCCTCCATGGCGCGGGTGGCGGCGACGTAGAAGAGCCGGCGCTCCTCGGTGACGTCGTCCTCTTCGATGGCGCGGCGCAAAGGAAACAATTCCTCCGCGCAGCCGAGGATGAAGACGACGGGAAATTCGAGCCCCTTGGCCTGGTGGATGGTGGTGAGGCGGAGGGTGGCGGCGTCGGGCTCGGCGGATTTGTCGCTGGTCTCGGAGTTGAGGAGAACGAGCTGGGCGAGCAGCTCGTTCATGTCGGCGAATTTTTCGGCGAAGCGAATGAGGCTTTCGAGGTCGTCGCGGCGATCCTGCCAGTTGTCGTAGATGGTGCGGAGGAAATCGCCATACCAGCCCTCGATGCCGATGCGGATGATTTCGCCGGGGGTTTTGACGAGTTGATTTTCGGCGGGGGCGGCGTTTTGCGCCGCATGGGAAAAGAGGTCGGCGTTTTGTTCCGCAGCGGAATTTCCTTCGCGCGGCGGGGGCAGGTCGGTGCCATACATCGCCT
>CALNBE010000249.1 GCA_937874455.1 uncultured Opitutia bacterium
GCCAGCCCCGCGGAGAAATTCCCCGGTGCCGCAAAACCCAGTTTCTTCGCGTAGGCCGCCGCCCCCTCGACAATGCCCCGGGCCGTTTCCGGCGCGATCGGCGCCACCGCTTGCTGCGCGTGCAACGCGGGCAGCACCTTGTTGAGCAGCGCGGTCACCGGCATCTCCGTCAGCGAAATTTTCCTCACCCCGAGACAGTGCGCGTCCACCACAAAGGTCGCCACCTCGACCAGCGTTTTGCCCGTGGCGCGCGCCGCCAGCACCAATCCCTGCCCCAGTTCGGCGAGCGGCTGGGTAGCGAAGGTTTGCACAGCGGAGGAATCGGCGGAGGTGTTTTTACTCATGCGCCAAAGATGAAAAATCGTCCGCTGCGACGGAAGCCGGAAATCATTTTCCTCCGCGTTTTCAAAGCTCCGTCTTGACCCAATCCCGCATTTTCCTAGCTCTCCCGCTCCTATGGCCAACACACCCGTCAACAATATCCGCAAGAAAAACGTGCTCCGTTACAACGGTGACCTTTGTCTGGTGCTCGAATGCACGATCCGCACCCCTCCCAACAACGCCTCTTATTGTCAGATGGAACTGCGTTCGCTCAGCTCCGGCCGCATTATCCCGGTCCGCACCAATGTGGGCGCCTCCTTTGACACCCTGGACAACAGCCTCGTCAAACTCGAACTCAGCTATGAAGCCGACGGCAACTTTGTGTTCATGAACCCAACCACCTTCGAGGAAACCTACGTGCCGCGCGCCTCGATCGAGGACAGCGTGGACTTCCTGGTGCCGGGTCAGCTCTACGACATCATGTTCGTCGAGGAAAAACCCATCGCCGTCAACCTGCCCGCCGCAATCGAAATGCGCGTCGTCGAAGCCCCGCCCGCCATCAAGGGCGACACCTCCGGCAACGCCCTCAAACCAGTCACGCTCGAAACCGGCCTGATCGTCAACGTGCCCTTGTTCATCAAGACCGACGAGGTGATCCGCGTCAGCACCGAGGACAAATCCTACTTGGGTCGCGCCTAGTTTTCGTCGAAAAACTTTTCTCCAAACGCCGGACTTTCTCCGGCGTTTTTTTATTTTCTCCGCCGACAAAAAAACCCGCAAGTCGCGGGTTTTAAAGTGGTTGACCGACCAGGATTCGAACCTGGACAAAAGGTACCAAAAACCTTTGTGCTACCATTACACCATCGGTCAGTGCGGGGCCGGAAGATTCAAAAGAATGCCCGCCTGTCAAGGCCGAGTTTGCGGGATTCCCCCGCGGACTGAAAGCTGGGGCGGAACCTTCCCCTGCGGGTTCCCATGCCGGAACATCCGCCGTTCCTCCTATAAAATCATTCCCCGTTCACCCGTTCACATTTCCTCCTAGGCGGAAACCACCTTGCCCCGAAGCGGTTTTCCCGCTTTCCTCCGCCCATTCATGTTTCCCGATCTCAACCATACGCCCGATCATGCCCGCCCCCCCCAGGATTCCGCCCTGCGCGAGGTGCCTGGTGTCGCCGCGCTTGGGGATAATTTTCGCATGCCCGCCATCCGACGCAAAAGTGCCATTTCCTCCGCGGAGGCCGTCGCGGGCATTCTTGCGGGAAACCGCACCGCCCTGGCCCGCGCCATTACTTTGATCGAAAGCCGCTCCCCCGCCCACCGCTCCACCGCCGCCACCGTGTTGCGCGAATGCTTGCCCCACTCCGGCAAATCCATCCGCCTCGGCATCACCGGCGTGCCGGGCGCGGGCAAAAGCACCTTCATCGAATACTTCGGCAAAATGCTCTGTGATCAGGGACACAAGCTGGCCGTGCTCGCCATCGACCCCACCAGCGCGGTGAGTGGTGGCAGCGTGCTCGGCGACAAAACCCGCATGGAAGAATTGTCCCGCCACCCGAACGCCTTCATCCGCCCTTCTCCGGCCGGGGCCGCGCTGGGCGGCGTCGCCGCCAAAACCCGCGAGGCAATGCTCCTCTGCGAGGCCGCGGGCTTCGACATCATCCTGATCGAAACGGTGGGGGTGGGCCAGAGCGAGGTCGCGGTCCGCACCATGGCCGATTTTTTCCTCCTCCTGCAAATCGCCGGAGCAGGCGACGAGCTGCAGGGCATCAAAAAGGGCGTAATCGAAATGGCCGACGCCATCGCGGTCACCAAGGCCGACGGCGACAACCTGGGCCGCACCCAGGTGGCCTGCGGCGAATACAACCGCATCCTCCACTACCTCCAGCCGTTCACGCCGGGCTGGACGCCCAAGGCGCTCACCTGTTCCTCACTCACCGGCACCGGGCTGGACGCCATCTGGCAGCTCATCCAGCAATTTATTTCCCAGCTTCAGCAGGACGACACTTTTGACCGCCGCCGCCGCGAGCAAAACATCCAGTGGTTCCACACTTTGCTCCGCGAGGCCGTCCTCAACCGGTTCTTTGAACAGCCGGACACACAGGCAAAAATTCCCGCGATTGAGGAAGCCGTCGGCGAAGGAAAACTGCCGGTGGCCGAAGCCATCGGACAACTGCTGGGCGGGCACTGATTGCCGCCGCAATTTTTCCTTTGTCTCCCAAGAAAATCCGCCTAACCCGTCCGCCTCATGCTCCGTGTTTCCATTACCGCGCTCGGCCGTCTTTTCCGCTCCCGCAACGGACGCGGACACGCCTCCGAACCGGTCACCGAGGAGGAAATGGAGCAGGAAATGGGTTTCTTCGAGCACCTGGAGGAACTGCGCCAGACCATTGTCCGCTGCATTCTGGCCTTCACCCTCGCGATGATCGGGGCCTTTTGCTTCTCCAAGCAAATTTTCGCCTTCATGCGCCAGCCGCTGGAAACAGCCGCCGAGCGCGAATCCCTCCTCGCCCCTCCCGCTCCGGCGGCCGATCCGCTGGCCACTTTCGCCGAT
>CALNBE010000250.1 GCA_937874455.1 uncultured Opitutia bacterium
GCCAGCAAAGCGCAAAGAGTGCGCCGGTGAGGGAGAAAACCGCGTCGCCCACCACCGCCAGCCGCCGCGCCAGACCGTCCACCACATAGGTCGTCATGCCCGGCGAATGGCCCCAAGTTTCCCGAGTCCGAATGGTCAGCCCGCCGCAGGCAAAGGAATTTTTCCCAGAGAAAACCGTGGCCGCCACCGCCACCGGCTCGCGCGCATGTGTGAACACCGTCGCGCTGGTCGCCGCCATCAGTTCCGCCAGTTTTTCCACATGGTCGGGATGGGTGTGGGTGAGGAAAATCGACCGCACGCGCAACTGCTCCGCCGCCACTCGCGCCAGCAACTCCGCGATGCCGGTCCCGGTGTCAAAAACCGCCGCCTCGCGAGTCGCCGGATCCCAGACCAGATAGTTGTTCACCGTCATATCGCCGCCGAAGGGCGTGGTGAACATCGCAAAACCGGCAGGCAAAACCGGCGTCTCGGGATACCAGCTTTTCCTTGCCAGCGCCATCAGCGCGTCCGCGTCAAGCGCCAGCACCGGGGCCAAGGCGCGCCACACGGTTTCCTCCGCCGCGCCCGCCTTCGCCTCCCGAAGTTTTTCCTCCGCGATTCCGGCGCGCGCCGCCAGCACCGCGTCGCTCCATTTCAGGCCGCGCTGGGCCTTGCCGATGACATCTTCCGCGTTGTCTTCAATGGGGGGCTTCGGATCCATGCGGGCAAACAACACCCGGCGGCCCCGAAACGCAAGCCGGTCGTCTCATTTCCTTTGCGCCGGATTCTCCAGCATTTTCTGCAAATAAACCACGTCGAGCCACTGCCCAAATTTCCACCCCACCTCTCGCATCCGACCGACCTCTCCGAATCCCAGCGCCGCATGCAACGCCAGGCTCCCCGCCTGCTCGGCAGAAATCCGTGCCACCACCGAGCGAAACCCGTTTTTTTCCGCCACCGCCAGCAACTCTCCCAGCAGTACCCGCCCAACTCCCCGCCGCCGTGCGTCCGGCCGAAGATAAACCGCATCTTCCACCGTGGGCCGCCACGCCCCGCGCAAACTGTAGGGCGAAAGCGCCGCCCAACCGGCCACCACTCCGCCCAGCTCCGCCACCAGCACCGCGTGCTCCGGTTTCCGGTTTTTCAACCAGGATTTCCTTTGCGCCAGCGTTTCCTCCTCCAACTGGTAAGTGCAGGTCGATTCCCGCACGTAATGATTGTAAATGGCCAAAATCGCCGGGACATCCGGCAGGCGGGCGGGGCGAATCAGAGGAACAGCGGGCGAAGACATCGTTTTCCCGAAAAAACCGTTTCCCCGCCCGCTGACAAAATGTTTCTTCCAGGGAAAAGGAAAATTCCCATTGACACCCCTCCCTCCGCGGCCTTTCTTCCGCCCCTCTCTTTTAACAGCAAGTCCCAGACGACCATGAAAGTCAGCCCATCACTCAAATCTTTGAAGCAACGCCACCCGAACTGCCAAGTGGTGCGCCGCAAAGGTCGTGTTTACATCATCAACAAGACCCATCCGCGCTACAAAGCCCGTCAAGGTTGAGCCGCGCGCCGTCTTCTCCAATCCTTAATTTGATCCTGTCGTGAAAAAAGACGCTCATCCCGAGTTTTATCCGGTTTGCTTCCGCGATGTCTCCACCGGCCGCAAATTCCTCACCATGTCCACCCTTCGCTCGAAGGAAAAGGAAACCATCGACGGTGTGGAATACTTCGTGTTCAACCGCGAAGTGACCGCCGACTCCCATCCGGCCTACACCGGCGAAAAGCGCTTCGTGGACACCGCCGGGCGCGTGGAAAAGTTCCAGAGCAAGTTCAGCCGCCGCCGCAGTTGATTTTCCTCCGAGGAAAAATCTTTTTAACCTCCGCACTTCGGCGCGGAGGTTTTTTTGCGACATTGACCTTCCGTCCGCCGACCTTTTCCATGCGATCCCCCCCCGCCCATGCCCAAAGCCAAAAACACCCGTGTAGCGCGTTCCGCCAAAAAACGTCCGGCAAAGCAATCCCCCGCCTCCCGTTTTTCCATCCTCCGACTCCTGCTCCTTTCCCTGCTACTCGCCTACCCGACGCTCCTCATTTTCGGCTGCGCCGCCGCCGATCGGCTCATTTTCCCCGTCCCCGCCAACCCGGGCTACTCGGCCCGGACCCCCACCCTGATCCCCCTGCCACTCGGGCACGGACACGCCGATGTCCCGGCTTTGTGGTATAAAAACCCCTCCGCCCGCTGGACCGTCCTTTACTTCCATGGCAACGCCATGGACATCGGCACCAGCATTCCCTACCTCAATGCCATCCACAAAGCCGGCTACTCCGTCCTCGCGGTCGAGTATCCAGGCTACGGCATTACCGAAGGAAAACCCAGCGAGGAGGACTGCTATCTGGCCGCTACTGCTGGCTACAATTTTCTCCGCACCACCCAAGGTATCCCCGCAGAACAAATCATCGCCTACGGATTTTCCCTCGGCACCGGCGTTGCCACCGACCTCGCCGCCCGCCAACCCCTCGGGGCCCTGGTGCTCGAATCCCCTTTTCTCTCCACCTTCCGCGTGGTCACCAAAGTGAAAATCGCCCCGTTCGACCGCTTCGACAATCTCGCCAAAATCGACCGCGTCACCTGCCCCCTGCTCGTCATCCACGGCGATGCCGATTCCGTCGTGCCGTTTTCCCATGGCGAAAAACTTTTCGCCGCGGCAAAAAACACCCCCCGCAAACAGTTTTACGCGATCCCCAACGGCGGACACGGCGACCTGCTGCAACGCGCCGCAACTGACTACCGCGACACCCTTGCCCGGTTCCTCGCCGCCACACCTCCGGAGGAATCCGCCCCGCCGCCCAAGAAAAACCTTTGACAATCGGGAAAATGTGTATCCCCTCGCCCCTCTTCAAAGAAACCACTTTCCAAACAACAACACTCTGCAACAAACATGGTTCGTATCCGTCTCCAACGTCACGGCTCCGCCCACGCCCCGGTTTACCGCGTGGTGGCGTGTGAAAGCACCACCCGCCGCGACGGCCGCTTCGTGGAAATCCTCGGCGTCTACAGCCCTTGCGCAAAAGGCAAGGAAGTCGAGCTCAAGCTGAATCTTGACCGCATTGACCACTGGCTCAGCGTCGGCGCCCAGCCGTCCGACACCGCCCGCTCGCTCATCAAGCGCGCCGGCAAGACCCCTGTCGCCGCCTAAGCCGCATTCGTTTTTTCACACAGCGTTGTTCCTCCGGAGCAACGCTGTTTTTGTCTCCGCCATGCGCATCGATCTGCTCACGCTCTTCCCCCGAATGGTCGAAGGATTTTTCTCCGAAAGCATCCTCGGACGCGCCGTGACCAGCAGGCTCCTCGAAATCCATGTCCACGACATCCGCCAGTGGTCGCAGGACAAGCATCGGCGCGTGGACGACACTCCCTTCGGCGGTGGTGCCGGCATGCTCATGGCTCCCCAGCCACTCTTCGACGCCATCGAAACCGTCCGCACCCCGCATAGCAAAACCATTTACCTCTGCCCCGACGGCGAGCCCCTCACCAACCCCCTCGCAAAGGAACTCAGCGAGGAAAAACACCTCATCCTCCTCAGCGGCCACTACGAAGGCATCGACCAGCGCGTCCGCGACCAACTGGTTGACCGGGAGGTTTCCATCGGCGACTACGTGCTCACCAACGGCACCCTCGCCGCCGCCGTCTTAATCGACTGTCTCGCCCGGCAAATTCCCGGTGTTTTAGGCGAAGAAAATTCCTTGACCGGGGACAGCTTCACCAACAACTTCCTCGCCTTTCCGCAATACACGCGGCCAGCGGATTTCCGCGGTCTGCCTGTTCCGCCAGTGCTTCTCTCCGGAGATCACGCCGCCATCGCTAAATGGCGTCGCGAACAGCAAATCGAGAAAACCCGCCAGCGCCGGCCCGATCTCTTTTCGAAAAACAACCAATCATGAGCCAGCAAATCATCAACTCCGTCAGTGCCTCCCAGCTCCAAACCGGCCGGGATAACTTCAAAGTGGGCGACGGCGTCAAAGTTTACACCAAGGTCCGCGAAGGCGACAAAGAACGTGTCCAGATTTTCGCTGGCATCGTCATCTCCCGCAAGGGCAGCGGCATCGCCGAAAACTTCACCGTGCGCCGCATTTCCTACGGCGAGGGTGTCGAACGCGTCTTCCCCGTGCACAGCCCCCGCATCGAAAAAGTCGTGGTGGATCGCGAGTCCGTCCCCATGAAGGCCCGTCTCTTTTACCTGCGCAGCCGCCTCGGCAAGAAGGCCACCAAGGTCAAAGAAAAAGGCTACACCGCCAAGGAAGCCAAATAAGGCTCTCCCGACCCCCTTTAACGCCGCGGTTTTTCTGCGGCGTTTTTTTGTGCCCGGTTTCCTTCGCGCGTCTTCCCGCATCTTCGCAGAACTTTCCTGTTTTCAAAACAAACAAACTCAACATGCTCAACAGCCTTGATATGAAACTCCAAAAAGTTGCCATTCTCACTGCGGGCGGTCTCGCCCCCTGTCTCTCCTCCGCCATCGGCGGACTGATCGAGCGTTACACCGAGATCGATCCTTCCATCGAAATCATTTGCTATCGCGGCGGCTACAAGGGCCTCCTCCTCGGCGACAGCATCAAGGTCACTCCGGCGATTCGTGAAAAGGCCGCGCTGCTCCACAAACTCGGCGGCAGCCCCATCGGCAACAGCCGCGTCAAACTCACCAACGTCAAGGACTGCGTCAAACGCGGCCTCGTCAAGGAAGGGGAAAATCCGCAGAAAGTCGCCGCCGACCAACTGGTCAAAGACGGCGTCCAAGTGCTCCACACCATCGGGGGCGACGACACCAACACCGCCGCCGCCGACCTCGCCCGCTTCCTTAAGGAAAACAACTACGGCCTGACCGTGATCGGTCTGCCCAAGACCATCGACAACGACGTCTTCCCGATCAAACAAAGCCTCGGTGCCTGGACCGCCGCGGAAGAAGGTGCCCGCTACTTTGCCAATGTCGTCGCCGAGCACAGCGCCAACCCGCGCATGCTCATCGTCCACGAGGTGATGGGCCGCAACTGCGGCTGGCTCACCGCCGCCACCGCCCTCGAATACCACAACAGCCTGAAAACTCGCGGCTTCCTCGCCGAGATCGGCTCGCCGCAAAAACACTTCGACGTCCACGGCGTTTACATCCCGGAAATGGTCATCGACATCAAGGCTGAGGCCGCCCGCCTTCGCAAAGTGATGGACGAAAATGACTGCGTGAACCTCTTCATCAGCGAGGGCGCGGGCGTCGCCGACATCGTCAAGGAAATGGAAGCCAAGGGCGAAACCGTGCCACGCGACGCCTTCGGCCACGTCAAGCTCGACGCCGTCAATCCCGGCAAATGGTTCGGCCAGCAATTCGCTGAAATGCTCGGCGCCGAAAAAACCTTGGTGCAAAAAAGCGGCTACTTCGCCCGCAGCGCACCGTCCAATGTCGCCGACCTCTCCCTCATCAAAAGCTGCACCGATTACGCGGTGGAATGCGCCCTACGCAACGAAAGCGGCGTGATCGGCCACGACGAAGACCAGGACAACCGCCTCCGTGCCATCGAGTTCTCCCGCATCAAGGGCGGCAAGCCGTTCGACATCACCAAGCCGTGGTTCAAAGATCTGCTCGCCGACATCGGTCAGCCCGCCCCCGTGGCCGCACCGCTACCCGAGCATCACTGATTTCCCGGAGGAAAATTTCCTCCGCGTCACAAAAGCGTCCCGTGTATTCGGGACGCTTTTTTCTTACACCAATCCCGCGCTCCGACAGCTGAACCACCCTTTTTTTTGCCGGTCGCTGGCCGCCTGCCCGAGAATGATGTGATCCAAAAATTCGATCCCGATCGCCTCCCCCGCCTGCTTCAACTGTCGCGTCACATTGATGTCCGCCTGGCTCGGCTCCGGGTCGCCGCTCGGGTGATTATGCGTCACAATCACCGCCGAAGCCCCGACGCGCAACGCCGCCCGAAAAACCTCCCGCGCGTGCACCAGCGTGCTCGACACGGTGCCCGACGACACCTCCACGCAACGAAGCAGCCGGTATTTTCTGTTCAAGCACACCACCCAGCATTTCTCCACCTCCAGCCCTTGGCAAATGTCCTGAAAAAACGCATGCACTTTTTCCGGCGCGTCCAGCACCGGACTTGCCTCCTTGCCCTGCTCCACCACCCGGCGCGCGATTTCCATTACCGCCACCAGTTGCAGCGACTTCACCTTCCCGATTCCCGGTTGCCGCGCAAAATCCTCCGCCATCCATCCCACCAGCCCGGCCAGCGAACCGGCGTCATGCACCAGCCGCGCCGCCACCGTCAGCACATCCTCCGCCGCCGTGCCAGTGCGCAACAACATCGCCAGCAACTCCGCGTCCCGCAACGCCCGCGCCCCGTATTTTTCCATTCGCTCCTGCGGGCGCTCCTGCGGCGGCATCTCCGCCAGTGCTTCTTGCCAAGGTAAGGGTCGGGCATTTTCCATGCCTCCAAGAAACCCCTTTCATACAAAAATCAACTCACCACCCCCGGCTTATTTTTCAGAAAAACTTCTGGTGCTTTTTACGAACAAACAACACCCCGTCCAACCGGCCCGCCCTCCAATGATCTTCGTTTCCCCTCGCAAGCGAGGAATTTTCTCACCACGCAAGTTAACCCCTGAACCACAAAACTGAAGTCATGGGTACCTGACCCGCGTTCCGCAGCTGCACACCTTTTCACCGATTGCGGTCCGCAAACGTCGCGCCATTCAAGCTTTCGCTTGCCGGAATTTTCTCCGCGCTATTTGCTCCGCCCATGTCTCTTCGCTGTCTGATCACCGCCGGGCCGACCCGCGAATTTCTTGATCCCGTCCGCTTCATCACCAATCCCTCCTCCGGCAAAATGGGCTTCGCTCTCGCCGAGGCCGCCCTCGCCGCCGACTGCACCGTCGATCTGGTCAGCGGCCCGGTTTCCCTTCGCGAACCCGACGGCGCGATCCTCTATCCGGTGGTCACCGGCGCCGAAATGCTCGACCAGGTGGACGCGCTTTTCGACCCCTCCGACATCCTGATCAAGACCGCCGCCGTCTGCGATTTCCGCCCGAAAAACTATTCCCCCAACAAGGAGAAAAAAACCGACGCCAGCCTCACCGTCGAATTTGAACCGGTAACCGACATCCTCAAAACCGTCGCCTCCCGCAAAAAGCCTCACCAGACCGTGGTCGGTTTCGCGGCCGAAACCCGCGACATCGAAAACTACGCCCGGCAGAAAATGGCGGAGAAAAACCTCGACCTGATCGTCGCCAACCAAGTCGGGCGCGGCCCCGGCCCCAACGCCTTCGAGTCCGACCACAATAGCGTCCTCCTCCTCGGACGGGACGGACTCCGCAAATCCTTTGGCCCCGCGCCCAAATCCGAAATCGCCGCCGTCCTCATCGCGGAAATTCTCGCCTGGCACCGCTCCCACGCCGCCCCGCGCCATTGAACGGAACAACCGCCGCCGCGCCGGGAAAACCCGTTTTCCCTTTGACCCTTCCCCCCTTTGCACTTTCCTCCGCGCCACGCTCAATACGACACGCTATGAATATCGCCGCCCTCTCCCAAGCCAGCAATGAAGCCCGCGGTCTCGCGATGGACGCCATCGCCGCCTGCAAGTCCGGCCACCTCGGCCTGCCGCTCGGCGCCGCCGAAATTGGCTCCATGCTCTTCGGCTCCGCACTCCATTACAACCCCGCCGATCCGCACTGGCTCAACCGTGACCGCTTTGTCCTCTCCGCCGGCCACGGCAGCATGTTCATTTACTCCTGGCTCCATCTCGCGGGCTACGACGTTTCGCTCCAGGATCTGAAAGATTTCCGCAAACTGCACAGCAAAACTCCCGGCCACCCGGAGTTCGGCGAAACTCCCGGCGTCGAAGCCACCACCGGCCCGCTCGGGCAGGGCACCGGCAACATCGTCGGCATGGCCGTCGCAGCGAAAATGACCGCCGCCCGTTTCAACACCGCCGCCCACACCATCATCGACCATGTCGTGGTCGGCCTCGCGGGCGATGGCTGCCTCCAGGAAGGCATCAGCAACGAGGCCGCCGCCTTTGCCGGACGTTTCGGTCTCGATAACCTGATCCTCTTTTACGACTCCAACAACGTCACCCTCGACGCCATGGCGTCCAAAACCCAAAACGAAAACACCGCCCTGCGCTACCAGGCGCTCAACTGGCAGGTGTGGACGGTGGACGGACACGATCTCGCCGCACTGGCACAGGCCTATGCCGAGGCCAAGTCCGCAAAAAATCACCAACCCAAACTCATCATCGCCAAAACCATCATCGGCAAAGGAATTGCCGAAGTCCAGGGCACCAGCAAGGCCCACGGCGAGGGCGGAGTAAAATTTGTCGATGAGGCCCGCCAAAAGCTCGGCCTGCCCGCCGAAAAATTCTTTGTCTCGGAGGAAACCAAAGCCTTCTTCGCCGCGCACCGTGCCGCACTGCAAAAACAATACGCCGCCTGGCAAACCACCTTCGCCGCCTGGCGCGCCGCCAATCCCGCGCTCGCCCAAATCCTCGACCAAGGCGTCGCCCGCAACAACGGCACCGCGGAGGAAATCGCCGCCCTCATCCCGGCTTTCGGCGAAAACAAACTGGCCTCCCGCGTCTCCGGCGAAACCTGCCTGAACGCCATCGCCCAAGCCCGTCCGCTGGTCATCTCCGGCTCCGCCGATCTCCACGGTTCCACCAAGAATTACATCAAGGACGCGGGCGACTTCGACATCGACACGCCCGCCGGACGCAACCTTTTCTTCGGCATCCGCGAACACGCCATGGGCGCGATCCTCAACGGCATCGCCTACTACGGCTTGTTCAAAGCCTCCGGGGCCACCTTTCTCACCTTCTCCGATTACCTCCGCCCGAGCATCCGCGTCGCCGCCCTGGCCAAGCTCCCGGTGTTTTACATCTTCACCCACGACTCCGTGGGCGTCGGCGAGGACGGTCCCACCCACCAGCCGGTGGAACTGGTCAGCGCCCTCCGCTGCATTCCGAACCTCGAAGTGATCCGTCCGGGCGACGCGGAGGAAACCGCCGCTGCCTACGGTCGCGCCGTCGCGCGCAAAGACGGTCCGGTTGCCCTGATTCTTTCGCGGCAAAACTTGCCTTCGCTCGACAGCATCCCGGTCGCAACCCGCCGCAACGGCACCCTTCAGGGCGGCTACATCGCCCGCCAGGAAACCGCCCCCCTTACCGCCATCATTCTCGCCACTGGCAGCGAACTTTCCCTTGCCCTGGAAGCCGCAAAGGAAATTGGCGATGGCGTGCGCGTCGTTTCCCTTCCCTGCTTCGAAATCTTCGAACGCCAGTCTGCCAAATACCGCGAAAGCGTCCTGCCCGCCGCCGTCACCAAACGCGTCAGCATTGAGGCCGGACGCACCGGGCTCTGGTGGAAATACGTCGGCACATCCGGCAAAGTCATCGGCACCGACACCTTCGGCCTGAGCGCCCCCGGCGACATCGTGATGCACGAAATGGGGATCACCAAGGAAGCCATTGTCGCCGCCGTCCGCTCCCTCTGAGCAAAGGAAATTTCCTCCGCCAGACGCATCGGAAAGCCGGTGCGTCTTTTTTTGCCCGCCCAAGAAGCAGCACTGTTTCAAACTAAACCCAGTCGATGAGATTTCTTAATTATCTCAGATATCCCCAAGACTCTCTGCCCTCCCGATTTGACATGTTTACGCTTGGACACACTTTGCCTGCCTTTTCTCACTCAAGACCCTGTCCGTTTAAAGCGATGTTTACAAACAAGACGTTCTCCATCACGGCAATGAATGATTGCCTGATCCTTCATTTTCCACTGTAAGAAGAATCGCGTCCCGCCGTTTAACTCCGCCTTGTCCGCTCCTTTTGCTTTGTTTTATGCGTTTTTCGTTTTTCCTTTTGGCATTTTTCTCTCCGACATTGCTTTTTGCCTCGGAATCTCCCGCGCCGAGTTCGCTTAGTGACCAATTTTTCGGCCTGCCCATTACCAACACCCTGTTCACTGGCTGGGTCGTCGCCATCCTCTTCCTAGTCGGCCTCCGGATTTTTGTCGGCAAAGTCAAAATGATCCCCGGACGCGGCCAGGCGGTGCTGGAAAGTGCCGTCACCAGCCTGCGCGATCTGTGGGAACCGATCGTGGGGAAAAAGGCCATGCCCTTTGCTTTCCCCATTCTCGTCACCCTTTTCTTTTTCATCCTCATCCAAAACTGGACCGGACTGATTCCCGGCGTCGGCACCATCGGCTGGGGCACCGGCAGCAACCCGCTGAATGTCCACGTCGAAACCCCGCTGTTCCGCCCGCCGACCTCCGATTTTAACGGCACCATCGCCTTGGCCGCCTTCAGTTTCCTCGCCTGGATTCTCATCATCCTGAAATACGCCGGCCCCAAGGTCATCCTGCTCGACTGGTTCGGCAACAAGGCTGATAAAAAGGAACTCGCCGCCCCCATGTATTGGGCGCTCTCCGTGATTTTTCTTTTGGTCGGAGTCATTGAAATCGTCTCTATCCTCATCCGCCCCGTCACCTTGTCCGTCCGGCTTTTCGGCAATGTTTTCGGAGGCGAGGGATTGATGCACGCCACCTCCTACAGCCTGCCCTTCTACTTCATGGAGCTATTGGTCGGCTTCGTCCAAGCGCTCGTGTTCACCCTGCTCTCCGCCGTTTACATCGGTTTGCTTTGCAACCACGGCGACCACGACGAGGAGGAGGCCCACGCCCACTAACTAAAACTTTCTTTTGTCCCGGACAGAACCGAGCCACGGCCGGATTCGCGGGACGAAAGTTCTTACTAAAACAACCAAAACAAAACTGACATGATCCTCGCTCAAGCTGCTTCTGAAGCACTGCAAATCGCCCAGGCCAACCAAGCCGGCCTTATCGCCCTTGCCAAGGGCATTGGCGCCGCCGCCGCCGCCCTCGGCGTCGCCTACATCGGCAACAAGGCTGCCGAAGGTGTGGCCCGCAATCCCGCCGCCGCCACCAAAATCCTCGTCCAGGCCATCCTCGGGATGGCGCTCGCCGAAGGTCTCGGCGTGCTCTCCATCTTCCTCATCAGCTAACATTCCGCAGGGGCGGAAAACCCGCCCCTGCCTCCTCTCTTTCTCCAACTCGCGGACCTTCCTTCCATGCTGTTTTCGCCCCCCCTTTTCGCCGAAGCCACCGCACATGAGGCCGATGCCCTCGCCCGCTTCGGTATCGATCCCGTTTACATTTCCTGGCAGCTCGGCAGTTTCCTGATCTTCGCCCTCATCCTCTATTTCTTCGCGATCAAACCGATCCTCGCGACCATGGACGAGCGCAACGCCAAGATCGAGGAAGGCCTGCAGTTTTCCGAGGACATCAAGGTCAAGCTGGCCGAGGCGGAAAAACAATACGCCGACCGGCTCGCCGCCGCCGCCGATGAGGCCGCGCAAATCGCCAAAGACGCCCACGAGCGCGCCAAGGCGCTGGAGGAAAAAGCCTCCCAAGACGCCATCGCCAAGGCCAACGACATCCTGCGCCGCGCCGAGGAGCAAACTGCCCGCGACCGCGCACAAATGCTCGCCGAACTGCGCGGCGAGGTCTCCCGTCTGGTCGTCGCCACCACCGAGAAAATCCTCGCCCACGAAATTTCCTCCGAGGAAAAAGCGCGCTTCAACGCCGCCGCCGCCCGCGAAATTTCCTCCGCCAACTAATTTCCTCCGCCGATGATTTCCGCCGCCATTCACAAGGAAGCCCGCCGTCTCGTGGCGCTCTCGCTCGAAGCGGGAGCCGTTTCCCCCGAGCGCGTCCACGCCGTGCTGGTCGCGCTGGAAAAAACCCGCAAGCCCGCCAAACTCCGCCCGCTGCTTCGGGCCTACTACACCGCACTGCGGCGGGAAATCGCCCGCAGCCAGGCCCGCATCGAGCACGCCGGGAATTTGCCCGCGGAAACCATCGCGCAAATCACCGCCCATTTCACGCAGCGCTATGGCCGCAGCCTCACGTCGCTTCCGCAGGAAAATCCCGCCCTGCTCCTCGGCGTCCGCGTCCGTGT
Source organism: uncultured Opitutia bacterium (assembly GCA_937874455.1). GTDB lineage: Bacteria > Verrucomicrobiota > Verrucomicrobiia > Opitutales > UBA953 > CALNBE01. The sequence continues at coordinate 11,979 of CALNBE010000250.1, forward strand.
CGGCGACGATGTTTACGACGCTTCCGCCAAAGGCAGCCTCGACCGGCTCGCCGCCAGCCTGACCTAACCCACCTTTTTTTAACTTACATCTTTTCCCTTTAAACTTCCTTCACCCATGTCCTCCGTTCTCGAAGAAATCCAGGCCGCCATCGCCAAACTCGACACCAGCGCCGCCAAATCCAATGTCGGCACCATCCTCACTCTCGCCGACGGCGTCGCCACTATCGACGGGCTCTCCGGCGCGATGATGAACGAGATGATCGAATTTCCCGGCGGACTCTACGGCATCGCCCTCAACCTCACCGAGGACAATGTCGGCGCCGTCATCATGGGCGACATCGCCCACCTCAAGGAGGGCATGGAAGCTAAGACCACCGGACGCCTGCTCAGCGTGCCCGTCGGCATGGGATTGCTCGGACGCGTGGTGGACGCCCTCGGCCAACCGATTGACGGCAAGGGCCCGATCAACAGCTCCGAAACCTATCCCGTTGAACGCATCGCCCCCGGCATCATCGCCCGCAAATCCGTCGACCAGCCGGTGCAGACCGGCATCATGGCCATCGACGCCATGATCCCCATCGGTCGCGGCCAACGCGAACTCATCATCGGCGACCGCGCCACCGGCAAGACCACCATCGCCATCGACACCATCATCAACCAGTCGAACATCAACAAGGCAGGCAAGGCCAGCGGCGATCCCAACTTCCGCCCGATCTATTCCATCTACGTCGCCATCGGCCAGAAACAATCCTCCATCGCCCGCACCATCGGCGCCCTCGAAAAGGCCGGCGCCCTCGAATACACCATCATTCTCGCCGCCCCCGCCGCCGACAACGCCTGCAACCAATACATCGCGCCCTTTGCCGGTGCCGCCATGGGCGAATGGTTCATGGAAAACGGCCACGACGCGCTCATCATTTACGACGACCTTTCCAAGCACGCGGTCGCCTATCGCCAAATCTCCCTCATCCTCAAGCGCCCCTCCGGTCGCGAAGCCTATCCGGGCGACGTTTTCTACCTCCACAGCCGGTTGCTGGAGCGCGCCGCCCGTCTCGACGGCAAGGGCTCGCTCACCGCGCTGCCGATTATCGAAACCCAGGCGGGCGACGTTTCGGCCTACATTCCCACCAACGTCATCTCCATCACCGACGGGCAAATTTTCCTCCAGACCGATCTTTTCAACCAGGGCGTCCGCCCCGCCGTTTCCGTCGGCATCTCCGTTTCCCGCGTCGGTTCCGCCGCGCAAATCCGCCCGCTCAAGCAGGTCGCCGGCAAGGTGAAGGGCGAACTCGCCCAATACCGCGAACTCGCCGCCTTCTCCCAGTTCGGCTCCGACCTCGACGCGCAAACCAAGGCGGTGCTCGACAAGGGCGACCGCTTCGTCGAACTCTTCAAACAGCCGGCCTACTCGCCCAAACGCGTCGAAATCCAAGTCGTGCTGATCTGGGCCATGCAAAACGGCATCTTTGCCGACATTCCCGTCAACCAAGTCACCGAGGCCGCCACCAGCCTGGAGCAGTATTTCGTTTCCTCCCAAGACACTCTGCTGACCCAGCTTCGCGGCGGCGCCAAAATCGACGACGCGCTGACCGCCCAGCTCAAGGACGCCACCGCCTCCTGGAAACGCACCACCAACTTCGCTCCCGCCAAGGAAAAATCCGCCGGAGACAAGGCCTGATTTCCTCCGCCCCTAAAAAACGTTTCCCATGGCCAAAGGCTTACGCGAGATCAACCAGCGGATCAAATCCGTCAAAAGCACCGCCCAGATCACCAAGGCGATGCAACTGGTGGCCTCCTCCAAAATGAAACGCGCTCAGGAGGCTGCGCTCGCTGGGCGGGACTACGGCATCCTGCTCGCCGACATCCTTGACAGCGCGCTGCAAAACCTCGGCGAAAATTATTCCCACCCGCTTATCCAGCCTCGCGAAGTCAAAACCCGCGGCATCCTGCTGCTGTCCACCGACAAGGGCCTGTGCGGCGCGCTCAACGTCAATCTCTTCCGGCTGCTCAACGACATTCCCAAGTCCGCCAAATTTGTCGCGGTTGGCCGCAAGGGCGCGCAATTCCTCGCCCGCACCGGGCGCCACCTGCTCGCCGACTTTCCCATCTCCGACCGGGTTAATTTCTCCGAGGTTCGCGCGCCGGGAGAATTCCTCATCGAGCAATACCTTAAGGGCGAAATCGACACGCTCGAAATCATTTTCCCCCACTTCAAAAACACGCTGATGCAGGAGCCGACGCTCCTGCCCGTGCTGCCGCTAACCGATATCCATCAAGTCGTCGAGTCCGCCCGCGCCAAATCCGGCGGAAAAAGCCAAGCCTATCGGGATGATCGCGACATGGCCTTTGAGCCTTCCGCAGAGGAAATCATCGGCCAACTGCCCGCGCTCTATTTTAAAAACACCCTCTACCACACCGTCCTCGAAGCCAAGGCCTCGGAACACTCCGCCCGCATGGTCGCCATGAAGGCCGCCACCGACAACGCAAAGAAAATCACCGAAAGCCTCACCCTCGAATACAACAAGGCCCGCCAGGCCGCCATCACCCAGGAAATCGTGGAAATTACCGCGGCCGCCCTGATGGAACAATAAGGCCCTCCCTTCCCTTTCATAAACAGTCCAACGCTCTCATCCTACTTCACAATGTCTTCTTCCAATATCGGCACCATCACCCAAGTTCTCGGCGCTGTCGTTGACGTCCAGTTCAACGAGGCCAGCGTCCCCGGCATCTACAACGCCCTGACGGTCGAGTTTGAGGCCAACGGCCAGCCGCAAAAACTCACGCTGGAAGTCCAACAACACTTGGGCGACGGTCTGGTGCGCGCCATCGCCATGTCCGCCACCGAGGGTCTGGTGCGCGGCACCCAGGTCACCGACACCGGCGACGTCATCAGTGTGCCGGTCGGCGAGGGCGTGCTGGGGCGCATTTTCAACGTCACCGGCGACACCGTGGATGAGCGCGGCCCGGTCAAATTCGAAAAGAAATATCCGATCCACCGCCAACCGCCGACGTTGGTTGACCAGTCCACTTCCGCCGAGGTGCTGGAAACCGGCATCAAGGTGATCGACCTCATCTGCCCCTTCGTCAAGGGCGGCAAGGTGGGCGCGTTCGGCGGCGCGGGCGTCGGCAAAACCGTCGTCATCATGGAGCTGATCAACAACATCGCTAAGGCGCACGGGGGCTACTCCGTCTTCGCCGGCGTCGGCGAGCGCTCCCGCGAAGGAAACGACCTCTACCATGAAATGTCCGACTCCAAGGTCATTAATCAGGACGACATTTCCCAATCCAAGGTGGCCTTGGTTTACGGCCAAATGAACGAGCCGCCCGGCGCCCGTATGCGCGTCGCCCTCTCCGGCCTGGCGATGGCGGAATACTTCCGCGATGAAAAGCATCAGGACGTGCTGCTCTTCATCGACAACATTTTCCGCTTCTCCCAAGCGGGTTCCGAAGTCTCCGCGCTACTGGGCCGTCCGCCTTCAGCGGTGGGCTACCAGCCGACGCTTTCCTCCGAAATGGGCAACCTGCAAGAGCGCATCACCTCCACCAAACAGGGCTCCATCACCTCCTTCCAGGCGGTTTACGTGCCGGCAGACGACTTGACCGACCCGGCCCCGGCCAACACCTTCGCTCACCTCGACTCCACCGTGGTGCTTGAGCGCCGCATCGCCGAGCTGGGCATCTACCCGGCGGTCGATCCTCTGGCCTCCACGTCCACCGCGCTGGCCGCTGATGTCGTCGGAGCCGACCACTTCCGCGTCGCCCGCGGAGTGCAGCAGGTGCTCCAACGCTACAAGGATTTGCAGGACATCATCGCCATCCTCGGCCTCGACGAACTGGCACCGGAGGACAAACTCATCGTTTTCCGCGCCCGCAAAATCCAGCGCTTCCTCTCCCAACCCTTCCACGTCGCCGAGGTCTTCACCGGCGTCTCCGGCAAGTACGTCTCGATCCAGGACACCATCCGCGGCTTCGACATGATCCTCAAGGGCGAACTCGACCACGTGAACGAAAACGACTTCTACATGAAAGGCTCCATCGACGAAGTCCTGCAAAAATAAAAGAGGGAACCAAACCACGAATAAACACGAATAGACACGAATTTGCGCTAGGCTTCCTATGAAAAACCCTTCCATTTTGCATAAGGAGGAAGTCTATCAAATTGTCGGATGCGCCATCGAAGTCTTAAATGTTCTTGGTCACGGGTTGCTCGAAAAAAGCTATGAGAACGCCCTTTGCGTGGAGTTCGCATTAAAAGGCATCCCATTCCGTCAACAGCCCAAATACAAAGTTACCTACAAAAACCGCCACGTCGGCGATTATGTTCCCGACTTGGTGGCCTTCGACAAAGTCATTGTTGAAACAAAAACTATCGAGCGCATTGGCGACAATGAACGCGGCCAAATATTGAATTACTTAAAAATAACAGGCCTACGTGTCGGCCTCTTGCTAAACTTTAAACATCCTCAACTTGAATGGGAACGTCTTGTTCTCTAAGCCCACTGCTTCGCGATATCCGCGTCTTCTAGACTTCGTGTAAATTTGTGTCTATTCGTGGTTCCCTAATTCATCCTCCTCCTCTTCGCCATGTCACTCCTCCTCGAAATCGTCACCCCTGAGCGCAAAGCCTTTTCCGGCCCGGCGGACAGCGTGATCCTGCCCACCGCCTCCGGTCAGATCGACATCCTGCCGGGACACATCCCGCTCACCACTTTGCTGGAACCGGGGGAAATCGTGGTCACCAACGGCTCCCAAACTGAAAAACTGGTCGTCGACAAGGGATTCGCCCGTGTGCTCGGCGACACGATCTCCATCCTTACCGAGGCCGCGATTGACGAGGACGAAATCGATCTCGAGGCAGTCGCCAAGGCCCAGTCCCGTGCCGCCGCCGCGCTGGAGGAAGCCCGCACCCGCAAGGATGTCGATCCCGCCGAGATCGAAAAGATGGAGCAAATCCTGCGTTTCGCCGCTGTGCAGCATCTCATCAAACGCCCGGGCGGAGGCCGCTGATCCCTCTTACCGCTGCCCGCACAAAATCCCGTCCACGCCGGACGGGATTTTTTGTTTTCCTCCGCAAAGGAAATTCCGCGTCACACCAGCGTCTTCACCAGCGTTTCCCGGTCGCCGGGCAGCAAATCCAGCGGAGGAATCTCCGGCATGGTATAAGCGCCGGGCCCCAAACGCGTCGCCGCCCGCGCACAGGAAACCATGATCTGCGCGGTCAACGCGGGATTGTTGATGCTCATGCGAAATTCCAGCCGCTGGTTGTGCGTCGCGCCGCTCACGCCCTTGCGCTCCATCAGCACACCGTGCCCCATGTCTTTCAATGCCGCCACCGACGGCACCACAAAAACCTTGGTATCGTCGTGCGCAAAATACTCGTCGCTTTTAATCGCTTGCTCGACCGCTGCAAAATCCACCCCAGGCTCCAGCTCCACGTAAACCATCCGCCGGTGCACGCCGTTCCCCGTCGGGATGGTCATCGACAGCGCGTCGCGCACACCGGGTTTCGACTTGGCGCACACCGAGTGTCCCATGCTCATGCCCGGACCAAAATTCGTGTAAGTGATCCCCCGCGGCGCCAGCGCCAGCAGCAGCGCCCGAATCACCGAGTCGCTGCCCGGATCCCAGCCCGCCGACACCACCGCCACCGCGCCGTGCTCCCGGCCAATCGCACCGAGCTGCTCGCGCAAGGCCCATATCTTCTCCCCATGAATGTCAAAACTGTCCACGGTGTGAATTCCCTTCGCCAGATACAACGGCGCAGTCTCCGGGATGCTGCGCGTCGGCCCGCACAACAGGGCAACATCCACCTGGCCCAGCGCTGCCACGTCGGTGACGACGGGAAAACTTTCCTCCGCCCCCGCCGTTTTCGTCCGGCGCACCACCCCGGCCAGTTCCATGTCGGGCGCAGCCTGCACCGCCTCGACCGCAAAACGCCCGATGTTTCCCAAGCCGACCACGGCCACGCGGATTTTTTTCATAAGCAAAGTCTCGGAGGAAATTTCTCAAAAACGCTTCTCCCGCTCAGGCAAACTGGCGGAGGAAACGCAGGTCGTTCGCGTAAAAATGCCGGATGTCATCGATGCCGTGCAGCAGCATCGCGATGCGTTCCAGCCCCATCCCAAACGCCAGCCCTGTCCATTGCTCCGGGTCGTAACCCACATTTTCAAAAACCTTGGGATCGACCAGCCCGCAGCCCATCACCTCCAGCCAGCGGTCGCTCAGCCGCCCAAGATTCGGCGACTTCAAATCCATTTCAAAGCTCGGCTCCGTGAAGGGGAAAAAGCTCGGGCGCAGCCGGATTTCCGTTCCCGCTCCAAACATCTCCCGCACGAAGGCGTCCAGCACGCTCTTCAGGTCGCGCAGCGTCACCTGCTTGTCCACCCACAATCCCTCGATCTGGTGGAAATTCGCGCTGTGCGTCGCGTCCACCGTGTCGCGGCGAAAACACCGTCCTGGCGCAATAATGCGGATGGGCGGTTGCTGCTTGAGCATGGTGCGGATTTGCACGCTGGAGGTGTGCGAACGCAGCACATACGCCTCGTCGCCCTTTTTGGTCGCGTCGGCGCAGCGCGTTTCCCTTGGCATGAACAGGGTGTCCTGCATGTCGCGCGCCGGGTGCGAATCCGGAGTGTTCAACGCGTCGAAACAATACCACTCGCTCTCAATTTCCGGACCTTCCGCCACGGTAAAACCAAGCTTGCGGAACACCCCGACGACTTCCTCGCGCACTTGGGTGAGCGGGTGCAGCGAGCCGGCAAAGTCGTCCGGAGAGGGCAGCGTGGGATCGATGGCCGGACCGAGCCGGGCCGCGATTTCGCTCTGCTCGATGCGCGCCAGCGTCTCGGCGAAAAGTTTTTCCAGCGCGCCTTTGGTCTGGTTGAGCAGTTTTCCCGCCGCCGGTTTTTCTTCCTTCGGCACTGCGGCCATCGCCTTCATTGCTGCGGTCAGCGTGCCGTTCGGCCCCGCGATACGGGCCTTGAACGCCTCAAATTCGGGCCGGGCGGCGATGGCGGGCGCGGCGGCGGTGGCTTCGGTAAGAATGTTGGCGAGCTGCTCTTGCATGGAAATAACGGATCAAAGCGTCCCTTTGTGCAAAAGCCCCGCCGTTCAGCAATGCCGTTTTTCCCACAGCCCTGCCAGCCATCGCAGCGCAAAGGAAAATTTCCTCCGCTAAAAGATTTCCCCGACCACTGTGCCGTCGGGAACAATCGCCCCCTTTTTCACGATCAACACGCCGTCGCGTTTGTACATGGCCTCGGTTTCCCATTTTTCCTCCACGCCAAAGGGCGAGAGGCGCACCTCGTTGCCAATTCGCGCATCCTTGTCGATGATCGCATTGTGGATGATCGAGCCAAAGCCCACACCGATGGAGGGACGCCCTAGGCGCTCGTTTTCCTTGATGTCAGCCAGCTCCTCGTAGTAATCCGCGCCCAGCATCACCACCTCGTGCAGCTTCGCCCCTTCACGGATCACCGAACGGATGCCGATCACGCAGCGGCGCAATTCCGCCTCGGAGACAATGCTTCCCTCCGACAACAGCACGTTCTTCACGCAACCACTGTTCAGCTTGGCCGGCGGCAGGTAGCGGGAATGCGTGTAAATCTTGTTTTCGCTGTCGAAAAAATTGAATGGCGGAATCGGTTCGGTCAGCGCCAGATTGGTTTCCCAGAACGACCCCACCGTTCCAATGTCCTCCCAGTATCCGTCAAACACGTAGGAGAAAATTCTTTTGCGGCCCAGCAGCGAGGGAATCACCTCCTTGCCAAAATCCTTCATGCTGTTTTCCAGCGCCTCCCATAGCACTTTGCCGGTGAAAACGTAAATGCCCATCGAAGCCAGGCAGTATTGCGTGTCACTGGTGTCCTTGATCTGGGCGCGAACCGCCCCGCCGATCACCAGCGAGTCCACCACTTTCGGGTCGGTGGGTTTTTCCACAAACTCGATGATGCCGCCGTCCTCGCCCACCCGCATCACGCCGAGCCCGGCCACTTGGTCCCGGGGCATCGCCTTGGCCGCAATGGTCAGATCCGCCTTCGTCCGCCGGTGTTGCTCCACAAACGCGCTCAGATCCATCCGGTAAAGCTGATCGCCAGAGAGAATCACAATCAGGTCGTCGTCCTGCACGTTAAAATGCCGCATGTTCTGCCGCACCGCATCCGCCGTGCCCTGATACCAAGCATCCGCCTCCACGGTTTGCTCCGCCGCCAAAATGTCCACAAAGCCGCGGCTGAACGGATCAAAACTGTAGGCCTGCTGGATATGCTTGTGCAACGAAGCGGTGTTGAACTGGGTCAGCACATAAATCTGGTTATAGCCGGAATTGATGCAGTTGCTGATCGGGATGTCCACCAGCCGGTAACTGCCCCCCAAGGGAACCGCCGGCTTGCAACGACGCACGGTGAGAGGATACAAGCGCGTGCCGCGACCGCCGCCCATAATGACGCATTTTACTTTGGTATTAGGCATGAGATGGAGATGATTTTAGGGGATGAATAGCCGTTGTGAAGCGTCGTCCGGCGCGGCTTGATCCCCGCGCCCAACGCCGCGCCAGACAACAGCAGCGCTCCGGCACGAGCAAGCCCATTTTCCTCCGCCCGGTCAGCCCTCCCCAAACACGGCCCAGCTCCGCCTCGCCGCACTTCGCCAACGAACATCAGTCCTCCTCCCGCGGCTGCTCCGGATTTTTCAGCCGGGCAATGGCTTCGCGAAATCTCGCCAGCTCGACAAACGTGATGCCGATTTTCCCCAGCTCCTCAATCTGAACCACCGGCAGGGAACTCGTGTCGTTGCAGACAACACGCACCACGGACGCCCGAAACTTGTTTTTTAAAGCAAGGCACTTCGCCGTGAGCTCGGGTAGTTCCGCCGGATTGGGCGACGCATGGGCATAATAAATTCGCTCATTCGCCATCCATTTGTTCGGTTTGTAATCATTCAACACTCCGTCTTCAACAGGCTCCGCAAAATCATTCATTATCAGGGCAACCTCTCGCAAAAACTCCATAAAATGCGGCAGTCTGGCAGCGCGGGAAATGCCATTGGCCACCAACGCCTCGTCATCGTCCAGCGGCATTTTTTCCAAAAATTTGATAACGGAAAGGATGAGTTTTTCCTCGGAAATCCCATAGGCTTCGGCCCTTCGCTTGAGCACAGGCCTTAGTTCCTCAGGAATTTCAAAGTGGGAGATGGGGTACTTTGAAGACATATATAATAATATTTCTCACAAAAGAACAATCCCTCTTTGGCAAGCACGAAAGAGCGCCACCCATTCCCTTCATATCCACCACCAATTTTTCCTCTCCCACGAAAGACTTGTCTCTCATCAAAGCCCGCAAAGATCCCCCATACCAGAGTCTCCCATCCGCCCGTCCCGTTTTTCATTGAGCACCCTGGCGCTCCACCGCACCCTCCGTTTCATGCGACGTTTTGTCATTTCAACCCTGCTTCTTTGCACCCTCCTGGGCTCCGGCTGCGATCAGGAAAACACCGCCAACTCCACCAGCACATCCTCCTTTGACACGCGCTTTGCCATCACCTTCGGAGGCAAGGAAACCCGCTTGCAAGTCGCCCTCACCGATCTGGAACGCACCCGCGGGTTGATGGGCCGACGTGCGCTTGCGCCCGACGAGGGGATGCTCTTCGTTTTTTCCTCCGACGAGCAGCGCGGCTTTTGGATGCGCAACGTGCCGATCAACATTTCCCTCGGCTACCTCACCGCCGACGGACGGCTCGACGAGATCAAGGCGCTCTACGCCGAGGATCCCTCCACCGTCCCCTCCCGCTCTGACCGCATCCGCTACGTGATCGAACTGCCCGAGGGCTGGTTCGAAAAAAACCACATCACCCCCGGTGCCCAACTCGACCTGCCCGCCGTCCGCGCCGCCATTTCCGCCCGCGGATTTTCCCCCGAAAAATTCCTCCCTGCCGGACAGTAAGCGGGGGAAAATTTCCCCCGCCCCTATTCCTCGCAATAATCCTTCGGCATTTCCTCCGCCTTCAAACGGGCGATGTCCGCCCCGAGCGCGGCCAGTTGTTTGTCAAACTGCGCATAGCCGCGGTCCAGATGGTAAATGCGCTGCACCCAGGTTTCCCCCTGCGCCGCCAGTCCGGCCAGAATCAATGCCGCGCTGGCCCGCAAATCCGAGGCCATCACCGGCGCCCCCGTTAACCCCTTCCCGCCTTTCACAATCGCCGTCGGCCCTTCAATCGCGATGTCCGCGCCCATGCGCTGCAACTCCGGCACGTGCATGAAGCGGTTCGGATAAATGCGCTCGGTGATCAAACTGATGCCGGGAATCAGCGTCAGCAGCGCCGAAAACTGCGCCTGCAAATCCGTGGCAAAGCCGGGATGCGGCAGCGTGATAATGTCCACCGGACGGCATTTCGCCAGGTTTCCCCGCACCCGGATCACCGCCGGATTGAGCACGTCCACCTCCACACCGACTTCATCCAGCTTGTCCAAAAACGCTCCGAGCTGCTCCGTGATCGCGCCATGCACCGTCACCTCGCCCTCGGTGATCGCCCCGGCCAGCAGATACGTCCCGGCCTCAATGCGATCAGGCAAAACCGTGTGCGTGCAACCGCCGAGTTTTTCCACGCCGGTGATGGTCAGCACCGGGCTGCCAATGCCTTCGATTCGCGCGCCCATCGCCACCAGCATCCGGCACAGGTCCACAATTTCCGGTTCGCACGCCGCGCTGTCCAGCCGCGTCACGCCGGGCGTCAACACCGTCGCCATCAGCAAATTCGCCGTGCCGGTCACCGTGCTGCCGTGCCGTCCGCCCATGAAAATATATGTGCCGGAGGCATTCCGCGCATCCACTGAGATGTAGCCGTTTTGATGCGTCACCGTGCAGCCAAGGCGGGCCAGCCCTTTCAAATGCAAGTCGATCGGCCGCGGCCCGATCACGCAACCGCCGGGCATGGCGATTTCCGCCTCGCGCAGCCGGCCCACCAGCGCGCCAAGCAGACAGATCGACGCCCGCATTTTCCGCACCAAATCGTAGGGCGTGTGCGGCTGAATTTCCTCCGCGGTAATCCGCCAGCTGCCGGGCTCCAGCTTTTCCACTGTCGCGCCATGGTGCCGCAAAATTTCGATCATGAAGCGCACGTCGCTCAAATCCGGCACATTGTGCAAAACACACGGCTCGGCGGTCAGCAGCGTCGCCGCCAGCATCGGCAGGCTCGCATTTTTCGCCCCGGCCACCGTCACCGCGCCAGCCAAGGGGCGCCCACCAACAATACGCACAACTTCCATGAAAAGAGGGAATAGCCCGCACCGTTCCGTTGACAAATGAATTGCAAAAAGACGGGGAATTTCCTCCGCCCCATCGCATTTTTCAGGAGTCTTGCAAACCACGGACAATGCCGATGCCGCGAATTTTTAATGACCCATCTTGGTGCGCTTGGAGGAATCTCTGTGCCTTCGTATTGAAATAACAGCGCTGGGAACGCGAAGTCCCAGCGCGTTCGCCCCAAAAACCAGCGGCCCGGACTTTCCTCCGCGCCGCTGGCAAACTCCCGACCGCCTCAGTAACGGTAATGATCCGCCTTGAACGGGCCTTCCGGCAACACGCCGATGTAGTCGGCCTGCGCGGGGGTCAGTCTGGTCAGCTTCGCTCCGATTTTTTCCAAGTGCAACCGCGCCACTTCCTCGTCGAGGTGCTTGGGCAAAATGTAAACACCGGGCGCATACTTGTCCTTGTTCTTCCAAAGGTCGATTTGTGCCAGCGTCTGGTTGGCAAAGCTGTTCGACATCACAAAGGACGGGTGTCCGGTCGCGCAACCGAGATTAACCAACCGGCCTTCCGCCAGAATGAAAATCTGCTTCTTGCTCGGCAGGGTGTAGCGGTCCACCTGCGGTTTGATTTCCACTTTTTTCACCCCTTTGGCTTTCTCCAGTTTCGCCACCTGGATCTCGTTGTCGAAGTGCCCGATGTTGCAGACAATCGCCTGGTCCTTCATCTTCAGCAATTGCTCCGCCGTCAGAATGTCGCGGTTGCCGGTGCAGGTTACGTAAATGTCCGCCACCCCCAGCGTGTCGTCCACCGTCACCACGCGATAGCCCTCCATTGCCGCCTGCAGCGCGCAAATGGGATCCACCTCGGTCACCCAAACCGTGCAACCGAGACCGCGCAGGGATTGCGCCGAGCCCTTGCCGACGTCGCCGTAGCCGCAGACCACCGCCACCTTCCCGGCGATCATCACGTCGGTGGCGCGCTTGATGCCGTCCACCAGCGATTCGCGGC
>CALNBE010000251.1 GCA_937874455.1 uncultured Opitutia bacterium
TATTCTGCCTGTTGTGGCCCGGATTTGGCGGCGGGGAAATGGCGGCGATGGCACTGGTCGCGGAGGAAATGCCGGCGGCGGACGCGACGCGGGTGGCGGATTCGCTGGAGCAGGAAATTTTCATCGCGGGCGAAACCCTCGCCGGCCGGGCGAGCTTGGAAGTGCGCGGAGAAAAAGACGCGCGGTTCACCCTGTTGCAGGCACCGGCGGTGCTGACCGAATGCACCCTGCCGCCCGGCGCGCGTCTGGCGCGAGTGGAACGCGAAGGAAAAGTGGAGGTGCAGGTGGTGCTGGAAAACGCCGGACGGGCGAAGGTTTCCTTTGCCTATGAACTGCCGCTGACGGAGCAGGCGCAGGCGCTGCGTCTGCCGACCAGCGTGGCGGCGCGCGAAGTGGTCACGCTGCGCCTGGCCCGGGAGGAACAGCAATTTTCCTCCGAGGCGGCGGTTACGGTGGAGCCGTTGGCGGGCAAGGGAAACTGGGTTTCCGGGGCCCGGCTGGTGTTGCTGCCGCAGGCGGAGCGGGTGATCCGCTGGGCGCCGCAGGAACGGAACCGGCGGGCGGAGGAATTGGTTTTTTATGCGGAAAGCGCGGAACTTTACGTGCCTTCGCTCGGCGTGCTGAACGGCCGGCATGCGGTGAAAATCCGCCCGGCGCAAGGCTTGCTGGGCGAGGTGAGCCTCCGGGTGCCGGAAGGACTTTCGGTGGCGGATGTGCGCGGCGCAAACCGTTTCAACGGGTGGAATCCCGCGGCGCTTCCCGGACAGGCGCGGCTGGCGCGGCCGCTGGTGCGGCAGTGGCGGTTTGATCCCGAAACGCGGCGACTGGTGGTGCAAATGGACACCGCGCAGAGCGGCGAATTGCTGCTGCTGATCGACACCCAGGCCGGGATGGGCGCGCTGCCGTGGGCGACCGTGGAAGGTGCGGCGGGGCAGGTCGGAATGCTGGCGCTCGGCACCGGTGAGGATGTGCGGATTGGGCGGGTGGACGCGCAGCAATTGCAGGCGGTGAACGTGGAGGATTTTCCTGCGGAACTCGGTGCGGGCGGCGGCTGGCCGGAGCCGGTCAACGTGCGGCGAAGTTTCCGTTACGGCGCGCCGGAGGCGTCGTTGCAACTGCGCGCCACGGCGGTGGAGCCGGAAGTGCGCGTGACCGGCAGCCAGACCGTTTCACTCGGCGAGGATCGCGTGGTATTGAACTGCGGACTGGAGGCGGACATCACCCGCGCCGGAATTTTCCGGCTTTCCTTTGCGCTGCCGGAGGGATTGGAAGTTGAGACCGCCAGCGGCGCGGCGTTGAGCCACTGGACGGAGGTGAAGGAGAAGGAACAGCGCGTGGTGGTGCTGCATTTGCGCGGACGGACCTTGGGAAAGCAAAATTTTGCCCTGACTTTTTCCGGCCCCGGCATCGGAGGAAAAAAAGCGTGGAGCGCCCCGCGGGTGACGGTGCGGGAAGCCTCGCGGCAGACCGGGGAATTGTTCATCGTGCCGGAGGAAGGCGTGCGGCTGCATGCCGGAGCGCGCGCCGGTGCCACGCAATTTGATCCCGGAAACAATGCCCGGTTGCCGAAGAGCGCGCTGGCCTTCCGCCTGCTGCAGCGCGACTGGCGGCTCGGCTTTGAGCTGGAAAACCTCGCGCCGTGGATCCAGTGCGCCTATTTGCAGGAAATGACCCTGCGCGACGGCCAGGTGCGCGGCGTGGTGAATTTTGCCTACACCATTGAGAACGCCGCGACCAAGAGCCTGCGCGTGCGTCTGCCGGAGAACGCGGGCAGCGTGCGCTTCACCGGTCCGCTGGTGGCGGACGCCGTGCCGGTGCCGGAGGAAAAGGGACTTTGGGAAGTGAAACTGCGGCGGCGGGTGCTGGGGCGGACGACCCTGCAGGCGACCTTCCAGCGCGCGGCGACCGGCGGCGCGGAGGAAATGCTCGGCGCGGTGAGCGCGACGGATGCCGGATTGCAGCACGGCTGGCTGGCGCTCCGGGCCTCGGGCCGGCTGGAGTTGCAACTTGGCGCGGTGCCCGCGGCCCTGGCCGTCTCGGATTGGCAATCGGTGCCCGCCGCCCTGCGCCAGGGCGCGCCGGAACCGGTGGCGATTTTGCGGATGGTGGAAAATTCCTTTGCGCTGCCCGTGGCGCTGAAGACCCATGACCCCGCAAAGCTGCTGGCCGTGCGCGTCGAACAGGCGGATTTGCAGAGCATGCTCTCGGCGGAGGGAATGATGCTGACCAAGGTTTCGCTTTCGCTCCGAATTGCGGAGAAAGGCCTGCTCCGCGTGCGCTTGCCGGAAGGCGCGACCTACTGGCACGGCTTTGTGAACAACGAGGCGGTGCGGGTGGCGAAGGACGGCGGCACACTGCTGGTGCCCGTGGCGCCGAATCCCCAGGACGGCCAGCCCACGGAAATGGAATTTTTCTATGCCGACGACACCCGGGGCGGCGCGCTGGCGCACCGGCTTGTCGGCCCGCGCTTCGATGTTCCCTTGGAAAACATCACCTGGAGCGTGCACCTGCCGGAGGGATTTGTTTTGGAAAAACAGCGAAGCGAAATGCAGTTTGTGGAGGAATCCTCCGGCTGGCTGGCGCGGCGCTCGGGCGCGGCGGCGCTGTCCAGCGTGGCCGACTACCAGCGCTACAACAAGGAGACGCTGGCGCGAAAAGACGAAAGGGCCGGGTCGCTGATCCAGTTGAGCAACCGGCTGCGGCAGGAAGGCGACCAGGAAAAGGCGTTGCAGGCACTGAATCTGGCGAGCAACCTGTCGAAGGGCAACGCCGCGCTGAACGAGGATGCCCGGGTGCAGTTGAATGCCCTGCGGATGGAGCAGATCGAAGTCGGTTTGAACCGGCGCAAAAAGCTGGTCTCGCAGCTCGGTCAGAGCGCGGGGAACGACTTGGTGACTTGGAACGCCGCGGAAGTGCAGACGAACTACGCGCCGGAGGAAGTGAGCCGGCAGCGCAACGAAAATTCCGCCGAGGACAACATTGTGATGCGCCGGGTGGCGGAGCGCTTTTTGCAGCAGCAGCAATCGGTCGCCGGCACGCTGGATTCGATCCGCACCGTGGTGCCGGCGCAGGGGAAAACGGCGGTCTTCAAACGCTCGCTGCAAGTTGGTGCCGACAGTGATCTTTCGCTGGAAATGACGCTGGGCCGAAGCGGCGGAGGAAACTTCTGGCCCTGGCTGGCGGTGCTGGCCGTGGTGCTGGGGGTGGCGCTGGGCGTTCCCCGGCTGCTGCGGAATTCCCGGCGCTGAGGCGCGGAGGAAAATTCGCATTGCCATCCCGGCGGGGCCGGGGAATCTCCGGGCACTGAGTTCTTTGACCACTTTTCCGGGCAGCGGGAAAAGCCGTGAAAATCGGCTGCAGTTGCGCTGCGGTAACGCATCAGTCCAAAGTCCCCATCCGTGGAAACGGAGTGCGGCCAGTCGGAGGTTTTTCCTCCGGTGAAGGCGGGGACGCGGCGGCACCGGGAGGAAATTCCTCCGCGGCGCGGGGAATGCGAAGCCCGAACATCCGCCCTGGAAAGCTCACGCGCCGGCCCGGTTTTTGCCCGGGCCGCGTGCGAAAACTTCATCGCAAAAATGAAGCGTGAGAGCGGCGATCCCCCCGGTGGGGAAAACTGCTCTCTTGCCCCGCAGAGACGTTTTTCCCCTCCCATGAACCGCCGTTTTTTTAACGCCCGGATGCCGCGCCGCCGCGTGCTGTCCGTGCTCCTGATCGGGTTCCTCCAGTGCTGGCTGGCAGGACTCGTTGTTGCGGACGGAGGAGGTGGCGCAAAGGAAATTTCCTCCGCGCGGATTGTCTCGCAATCGGTGCTGACGGACGAGCTGGCGCTGGCGGTGGCGCGGCCGGAGCAGGTGGCGGCGTTGAGCCAGCTGGCGCGGGACGACAATTTTTCGGCGGTAAGCGAGGCTGCGCGGGACTATCCGCAGCTGCCGGTGCGCGGCACCGCGGAGGCGATTTTGCAGTACCGGCCCACGCTGGTGCTGTTCTCGGATTTCAGCCGTCCGGAACTGGTGGCACAGGTAAAACGATCCGGGGTGCCGGTGCTGGTTTTTGACCGCTACGCCACGCTGGAGGACACTTATGCGAATCTCCGGCGGCTGGGCGCGGCCATCGATCCGGCCGCCAAGGGAAAGGCGGAGGAGGTGGTGGCGGCGACGCAAAAGCGGGTGGCGGCGCTGGAGCAAAAACTGGCCGGGAGGAAAATTGTAAAAGTGATCGCGCCCTCGACCTACGGCGTGATTCCCGGCGCCGGGACCAATTTTCAGGATTTGTGCGAACATGCCGGGGCGGAAAATCTCGCCGCGACCCTGGGGAAAATGCGCGGCCACACCGCGCCCCCGGCGGAGCAAATGCTACGCTGGCCTGTTGACCGGCTGGTGATCGCGGTGCCGGACAACGCGCAGCGCCCGCCGTTTTCGGAGGAAATTATTGCGCGAGCCGTCGCGCCCTTCCGGCAGGTGCCGCCCTACAAGTTCATGCCGTCGGTGAGGGAAAAGCGCGTCGCGCTCCTGCAACCCTGGCAGATGAGCTGCCTCTCGCACCTGCGAGTGGAGGCGTATGAGCAACTGGCCCGGCAACTGCACCCGGAGGCGTTTCAGGAATGAGCGCCGCAAAGGAAAAAACCGGCGGCGGCTGGTGGCTGGTGGGAGGAATTTTTCTGCTGGCGGCGCTGGCGGTCGTGTCGCTGCTGACCGGGGGCGACGGGGATTTTTCCAGGGAGCAATTGTGGCAAGGCCTGACCGGAAAGGATGAGCTGATGGCCAACGTGCTTTGGCACATGCGCCTGCCCAGCATTTTGGTGGCGGCGCTGACCGGGGCCGCGCTGTCGGCCAGCGGCCTAGTGATGCAGGCGTATTTCCGCAACGGACTGGCCAGCCCCGGACTCCTCGGCGTGAGCAGCGGCGGCACCGCGGGCGCGGTGGTGACCATCGGCCTCGGCTGGGCCTCGACCTCCCTGTGGATGATGCCCGCAGCCTCGATTGTCGGCGCGTTTCTGGCCACGGCAATGGTGCTCTCGCTGGCGAAAAACGGCACCGGAACGGAGCGGTTGCTGCTGGCGGGCATTGCCCTGAACGCCTTGCTGGGCGCGGTGACCAGCTATGTGTTGTCGAACGCCACGGTGACATACGAGCGCAACGCGCAAATTTTGTTCTGGCTGATGGGCGGACTGGAGGACCGGACGTGGGAGCACGTGTGGATGGCGCTGCCGATCCTGCCCACGCTGGCGCTGTTGTGGCCCTTGGGGCGTCCGATGGATCTGCTGAGTCTGGGCGCGCCGGAGGCGCAAAGTCTCGGCGTGGACGTGCGCCGGGTGCAGCGCTGGCTGATCGTGCTCTCGACCCTGCTGACCGCGCTGTCCACCGCAGTGGTGGGGACGGTCGGGTTTGTCGGCCTGGTGGTGCCGCATATTTTGCGTTTGCTGGTCGGCGCGGAGCACCGGCGGCTGGTGCCGGTGGCGATTGTCGGCGGGGCGGTTTTTATGCTGGCGTGCGATTTGCTCGGCCACCAGTTCGGGCTGGCGATGACCGCCTGGACCGGGCGGCAATTCGGCGGCCTGCGCATCGGGATTGTCACTGCGGCGATTGGCGCGCCGTTTTTCCTGTGGCTGCTGCGGAGGAAATAACCATGGAGACCACGATGAACGCCCCCCTGCTTGAATTGAAAAATGTGACCGTGCTGCACCGGATTGAGGCGGTGAACTGGGCGGTGGAGTCCGGGCAGGTGGTCGGCTTGGTCGGCCCGAACGGCTCGGGGAAATCGACCCTGATCCAGGCGGCGGCGGGCGTGTTGCCCGCCAGCGGGGCGGTGCGCTGGCAGGGAAGACCGTTGAGAAAAATCGCCGCGATGGAGCGCGGCCGGCTGGTGGCGTGGGTGCCGCAGGACGGCCGTTTTGAGTTTGGTTTCAGCGTGCGTTCGGTGGTCGGGCAGGGGCGTTACGCGCATGGCGACGACGGCGCGGGCGTGGAGGAGGCGCTGGCGCGGCTGGAGTTGCGGGAGCTGGCGGAGCGTCCGGTGAGCCAGCTTTCGGGCGGGGAACGGCAGCGGGTGTTGCTGGCACGGGCGCTGGCGACCGGCGCGCCGTTGCAGTTGTGGGACGAGCCCCTGGCTCCGCTGGATCCGCGGCACGCCTTGCAAATTTTGCAGCTGGCGCGGGAGCTGGCGCAGAGGAAAAACGCGGCGGTGGTGTTTTCGCTGCACGACCTGTCGCTGGCGCGGGAGCTGGACGCGGTGGTGGTGCTGGAGCGGGGGAAATTGCGGGCGGCGGGAAAGCCTGTGGAAGTGCTGACTCCGGCGCTGTTGCTTGACGTCTTCGGCGTCCGCGCGCAAACCACGGAAAGACTCACGTTGAAATTGCCATGAAAACCATCGTCCCCACCGAAAACGAGACCGCGCACCGCGAGCAGATGCAGGATTTGCAGGAGGAAATGCATGCGAAGATCCAGGCGGCGCGGGAGAAGCGCGATTTGGTGATCGTGCACACCGGCAACGGCAAAGGAAAGAGCACCGCGGCCTTCGGGATGCTGGCGCGCAACGTCGGGCACCGGAGGAAAAGCGCGGTGGTGCAGTTCATCAAGGCCGGGGATGCGGCGGTGGCGCGGGCATTGGCGGGGGAATTTTTGGAGTGGCACTACTTTGGCGACGGTTTCACCTGGGACACCCAGAACCGGGAGAAGGACGTGGCGAGCTGCCGCGCCGGATGGGAAAAGGCCCTGGAAGTCTTGCGTGATCCGGCGGTGAAATTTGTGGTGCTGGACGAGCTGAACGTGGTGCTGCAATGCGGCTACATGGCGGCGGAGGAAATTATCGCCGGGCTGAAAACCCGCGCTCCCGGCAAGCATGTGGTGCTGACCGGACGCGGTGCGCCGCCGGAATTGACCGCTTTTGCCGACCTGGTGACGGAGATGCGGGAGGTCAAGCATCCCTTTGCCGAGGGCGTGCAGGCGCAACTCGGCGTGGAGTTTTGATTTTTTTCCCGGCGCAAAGGAAATGGCGGACGCGGAGGAAAAAACGGGCGAACGGCGGGTGCGGTGCGACGCGCTGGGCGAGATTGTGACCTTGCCGAAAACGCCGCGCCGCGTGGCGGTGCTGGCCTCGGGATTGACGGAGGCGATTTGGGAAATGGGACTAGCGGAGCGGGTGGCGGCGGTCTCGCAGTATTGTCAGCGTTATGTGAACACTGGGGCGCGTCCGGTGGCGGGGGATTATTTGCGAATCGACGAGGACGCGCTGCGGCGCGTCAACGCCGACCTGGTGCTGATGACCAACGGCGTGCAACTCGGCGTGGCCCGGCGGCTGCGGGCGGCGGGGTTTCCGGTGTTTGTGCTGCCGGTGCCGGACAGTGTTTTTGGCATTCTGGAAAACATCCGGCGGCTGGGTGCGCTGTTGAATGCGATGCCGCCGGCGCTGGCGCTGACGGAGAAAATGGCGGAGGAAATCGCGGCGTTGCTGGCAGTGACGCCGGGGCGGCGGCCGCTGGTTTACACGGAATTGTGGTTTGGGCGGCATCCGCGCCGGACGGGCGGGCTGAGCTTTGCGCGGGACATCGTGCGGCTGGCTGGCGGGGAGTTTTGGGGAGAGGAAATTGCGGGCGGATATTTGCCGCTGGATTTGGCCGCGGTGGAAAAGGCCGGGCCGGAGGTAGTGCTGGTGTTTTGGGAGGAGGATGATTTTCCGGTGGACGTGCGGGCGCTGCTGGCGGCGCGCGGCTGGGAGGGGAAATGGCCCTTCCGGGTGATTGAGGCGAGCATTGCGCGGGGAAAAAATCTGATCCATGACGGCCCCTCGATTTTGGAAACGGCGCGCTGGCTGGGCGGGGAGTTTTTGCGGAAGGGTTAAAAGAGTCCCTGATGCTGGAATGAAAAAAACAAATACCTGAAGGAGAGGCCCAGTTTGCCCCTTGCGTTGATCGACAGTGCAGTCTTTCCTCCGCCCGTTCTTTCACAGACCCACCCTCAAATAAACACGCTGGCGCGTTGGGAATGCCGTGCAAATCGGCAACAGTCGCGCTGCGGTAACGGATGACTCGTTGCCAGTGCCGGCCTCAAACTTGGGTCGGCGGGCACGCAAGCCAATGGATTGCTCGCAATCTGTGAAGGCGGCAACGGGGCGGAGGAAAATTTCCCCCACAGTCCGGAGTCCGAATATCACGCCAGCGGGTTTGGTCACCGACGGTTCAGCCGTCATTCATCGCGAAAATGAAAAAAGACACACTCACTTCGCGTCCCTTGGCGGGCGCGAAACTCGGGCGCATTGCCCGTCAATCCCTCCGCGCCGCCGCGTTGTTGCCCGTTCTCGGAATGGGGACGTTGTGGGCGGAGGCAGTTTCCTCCGGGACTGCTCCGGCATCGGAGGAAAAGAAGGTTCCGGCGGCGGAAAAATCCGGCCAGAAGCTGGAACCCGTGCTGGTGATCGCCTCGCGCACACCCGAGCGGCTGAGCGAAGCGACGCCCTCGGCCAGCTACATCGACAAGGCGGATTTGATTCCGGCGGGGAAATACACGCTGTCGGAAGTGCTGCGGGAGGAGCAGGGTGTTTACGTGGCCTCCTATGGCGCGACCGGGGCGGCCTCCTCGATGTTTGCCCGCGGCGCGGACTCGCGCATGACCCAAGTCACGCTGGACGGCCGCCGGTTGAACGCGGGCCTTTCGAATTTCGACACCTCCACCCTGCTGATGGACAATTTGTCGAGCGTGCAGTTGATGCGCGGCGCGTCTTCGACCCTGTACGGCGCGAATGCGATGGGCGGGGTGATCGGGCTTTACTCGGTGGATCCCTTTACCACGGAACGCGCGGGCGGAACCCTGAGCGTCGAACACGGCGGCTATGGTTTTTGGCGGACCGGATTTGAAGTCGCGGGCACCGGCGCGCAACTTGGCGTGCCGGGCAGCGAGGACGGCACCGGCTGGGGTTTTTCGATTGGCGGTTCTTATACCGACACCGACAACAAGCGCGGAAACAATGACTACCGGATGGTGAACATCCTCCCGCGCGTGGATTACAAGGTGAGCGACCAGTTGCGCTTCGACGTGCTGACGCGCTACTACGATTACAGCATGGGCCTGCCCGGCGACAACACCGTGCCGGACGGCTATGACGCGCTGTCGAAGCAGTCGGGCTACAACTGGCTGATTTCCCCCGGCGTGACAGTGGACCTGACGGAGACCGTGCAACTGCGCGCATTTTATTCCTACACGAAGAACAATCTTTTTTCGTCGAGCCGTTACTGGCAGTCGTGGGTGCCCGGATGGTCGGGTTTGGAAGATGCCGCGAGCAACGTGGACAAGCATGAAGTCTCGCTGCTCGGCACCTGGCAGGTGAGCGACGAGTTGGGCATGGCCGGCGGCTACACCTTTGAGAAGTCCCTGATTGAAACAAAAAGCTACACCTACGGGTCGGAATATTCCGCCCGCCGGGACAGCAATTCTCCCTGGCTGCAAGTGCGCTACGAGCCGGCTGAGGATTTGAAGATTTCCGGCGGCGTGCGCTACAACCAGTTTAGCGACTATGACGACGCCTGGACCGGTGAGGCGAATGTCAGCTACCGCATTGCGCCGACGGACACCACGGTGCACATGCGGGTGGCGAGTGCCTATGCAACGCCGGACGAGGCGACGCTGGCGTATGGTTATTCCACCACCGATCTCAAGCCCGAGAAAAATGTCGCTTGGGAAATTGGGGCGAAGCAGGAATTGGATCTGCTGCAGGGAGGCCGCCTGAGCATTGTTTATTTTGAGAATCACTTTCGGGATATGATTCAATGGGTTCCTGCCAGCGGGGGGATTCCGGCGCACGGAGAAAATATCGACAAGGCCACCACCCGCGGCGTGGAAATGACCGCGGAACTCAACCCGATTGAGGATGTGCGCCTGTATGCGAACGCCACTTACCTGCGGACGAAGAACAAGCAGACTGGTCAGCGGCTGGTGCGGCGCCCGGACTGGGCCTTCACTGTCGGCGCGGAAGTCAAACCCTGGGAGGCGCTGACGCTGGGGATTTCCGCGACCTACGTGCACGGCGTGGAGGACATTGACGCGGCCACTTATGCGCGGGTGAAGAACGACAACTACACCTACGGCCGGGCCTACGCGACCCTGCGACTTTCGGAGAACGCGGAGATTTTTGGCCGCGTGGAAAATCTCTTCGACGAGGACTACTGGACGGCCAACGGCTATCCGGCGCTCCCGATCAACGCCTACGGCGGTTTCCGGGTGACGTTCTAAGGTCGCCTGAGCATTTCCTTTGCGGCGGGACGGCTGGCTGTCCCGCCGCAAAGCGAATCATTTTTTTGCGGAGTGAAGCTGCTCCTTTTCCTCCGCCGTGGATACGCGGCGCGGAGGAAATCATCACCGTTCATCATTGGACGGCCCGGGCGATTGCGGCCCGTTTGCAACCATAGCCAAATTTCCCCGCGCGGGCTTCCCGATATTGAGTGTGTCGTCGGAGTCCGGGCAATGGGGACTGGCAGGGGGCGGCCTTGGCAAAGTCACGAGTGCGAAGGTCGCGGGGGGCGGATCATGTTGAGAACTACGCGGAGCGATCCGCATTGAAGACGGAGTCTTAGAGGGATGTGCGTCGACAAGCCGTTTTCAACATGAGCCACCCCGCCCTGCCAGCTTTTTATTTACTCAAAACTCCTGATAATGAACAAAAAACTGGTGAAGCAATGTCTGCTGTTCGGTGCGGCGGCTTTAAGCAGCGGGACGCTCTTGGGCGCGGACGCGGGAACCTCGGCTGGAGATTCCCACATCACAGAGGAGGTGCGGGCTGCGCTGCTTCCGGTGTCGGGAGCGCAAACAATAGACGGGGCAGGCGGGGACACGCAGCGGATGGTTGTGGCAGCCGACACGGTGGTTGGTTATCTTATCGCCGACGGCGGAAGCGTGACGATCACCAACACGCAGCGGGTGGAAAACACTTATCCGGCGGATGCCGAGGAGGTGATTCCTCCGGTGACGCAGGGTGGTAGCGCGGTTTTTGTCTCGGACGGCGGTTTTTTTGCGGTTATTGCGGCCACGGATGACGGCACGGGAAAAATTATTTTTTCCAACAACTCCATGACCGGATCTACGACGGACGCCGCGGGCGGGGCGCTGTTCAACAGCACCAATGGCAGCGTGGAGCTGCGGAATGTGGAATTTTCCGGCAACAGCGTCGTCGGCACCAAGGCGGGCGACGGGTTGGGCGGAGCGATCTACAACAGGGGCTGGGTGCGCATCGACAACGGCAGCTTTGAGGGCAACACGGCGGTCGGCGGCAGCACCGAGGCGGTGCCCGGCGCGGGAAAGGGCGGGGCGATTTTCAACGACTACGGCAGCACTGCGGTGCTGACCAATGTCAGCTTCACCAACAACACCGCCAGCAGCGGAAAAGACAATTACTTCGCGGGCGGCGGGGCGATTTTTAACCGGGGTAATTTGGAAATTTCCGATGCCACGTTTGAAGGCAATCAGTTGCTCGGCACCCAGACTTCCTCCGCGGGTGGCGGGGCCATTGCCAACCAAGGCGGGCAGGCGGTGCTGACGGATGTGGTTTTCAAAAACAACAGCTCGGTCAACGACGGCGGAGCGATTTGCAGCAGCACCGTGAGTCCGAACGGCGTGGACTATTACAAGGGCACGCTGGAAGTGACGCGCGGCACTTTCGAAGGGAACAGTGCGGTCTCGGCGGGCGGGGCGATTGCCAACGGCAACAGCGAATTGCTGGTGGTGAGCGGGAGCAGCTTCACCGGTAATAGCGCCGGAACCGGCGGGGCAGTTTCCTCCGCGCATTCGCAGATCAGCGACAGCACGTTTACCGGCAATCAAGCCAACCGCACGGCGGGCGGCGGGCGCATCCCGCTGGGCATGGGCGGCGCGCTGTTTGTCGGGCCGGGCGGGGACGAGGAGACGCTGAGCAGCACCATTACGAACAGTGACTTTCTCAATAATTCCTCGAATAGTCAGGGCGGCGCGATTTGGATGACCTCGACGACTCTGGATGTCACCGGAGGAAATTTCTCCGGCAACACCGCCGGCACGGGCGGTGCGATTTACGCGCTCGGCAGCGCCACCAAGGCGGGGAGTCTCTCGCTGACCGACGTGGGGTTCGCCAACAACATCAGCTCCGCTTCCACCTCCGGCGGCGGGGCGCTGGCCTTGCAGGGAAATGTCGCCGCGACCATCGCGGTTTCCGCGGGGAAAACATTGGCCTACACCGGCAACGCTGCGGCGAAAGGCGGTTTTCTTTACCTGAATGCCACTGGCGACGGCAATCCCTCCGCCACGTTTACGATTGGCGAAGGAGCGAAGCTGACCATCGGCGCGGCGGATGCGGCGGACGCGGCGCTGGACTCGATTGCCAGCAGCAACGCGAACGCGGGCATCGTGAAAGATGGCGAAGGAAAATTGGTGTTGAATGCGGACAACTCGGGCTTCCTCGGCACGTTTGACGTGGAAGCTGGGACGCTGGTGGTGGGCGAGGGAACGGCGTCGGCCAAGCTCGGAGGAAATGTGATCATCCACGCCGGGGCGACCTTGTGCGGCGTGGGCGAATTAACCGGCACCACCACGATTCTGGCGGGCGGTTCGCTCAATCCGGGAAACAGTCCGGGCACGCTGACCTTTGAAAACCTGACCTTGGAGGCGGGCAGCGTGATCACGATCGAAACCGGGGACCAGATTGTGATTTCGGGGGTGCTGGACCTAAGCGGAATTTCTGCCGGAGAACAGGTGACTTTTGACCTGAGCGGATTCGACGCCAACGTGGGGAATGCGCTGTTTATTGTTTTCGACCAAGTGGACGGATTGGAAGTGGGCAGTTCGCTGGAAGATTACCTGAGCATTGTCGGCTTGAGCGAAGGGCAGAGCGTTTCCTTTGGCTCCAACGGCGTCAGCGTGATCCCCGAGCCCGCGACTTACGCCCTGTGGGCGGGCGCGGCGCTGGCGGGTCTGGCGCTGCTGCGGCGAAGGGAAAAGTGATCCCTTGATTTCCTTTGCGCCCAAGCCCTGTTCCGCGAGGAACGGGGTTTTTTGTTGCGCGGACCAAAAACGGCGCGGCAGAAATGCGAAACTTTCCGTAGGGAGGAAAAAGCGGCGGAGGAAGTTTTGGGCGAAGGCGAATTTTCCTCGCGGGAGAAAGGCCGTTGGTAACGCCCGCCTCCGGTTTCCTTTGCGCCTTCGATGCCTGCGAGTTTTCCTTTGCGCTTAGCAGAGCGGGCGGAGGACGGAGCGGGCGATGCCCTGGATGAGGAGCTCGGCGAGCGGCAGCAAGTCGGGGAAGACGGGGTTTTCGGCCTTGAGGAAGGCAGGCTTGTTTTTCTTTTTGATGAAACGCTTGAGGGTTGTTTGCCCGTCGATGAGGGCCGCGACGATGTCGCCGTCACGCGGCTCCCCCTGTTCGAGGATGACGGTGTCGCCGTCGAAGATCCCCGCGTCGATCATGCTTTCGCCGCGCACGCGCAGGGCAAAAGCGCCCCTGGGGTGGCGCACGCGGGCGGAGGCGGCGTCGAGTTGCACGCGGGCGACGGTGCCAGCGGGCTCGGTGCCCTCGGGGAAGCCGGCGGCGATGCTGCCGTAAACGGGCAGGTCGATGAGGTTGTCCCATTCGGCGGGGGTGGCCTCGGGCGCGGGGGAAATTTCGGCGGCGTTTTCTCCGGTGAAGCGGTAGGCGCGGGCGGCGCCGGGGATGCGCTGGATGACGCCCTTGCGTTCGAGTGCGCGCAGGTGGCCGCTGACGCCGTTGGTGCTCCTGAGGCCGAAGTGGTCCTGGATGTCGCGGATGCTCGGCCAGTAGCCGTGCGCGGCGTGGTGTTGGCGGAGGAAATCGAGGAACAGTTGCTGGCGGGGCGTCAGGGCTTGCATGAACAAAAGTGCGTTGAAATTTTGTTCACCTGTCAAGTGCGCAGAGACTGGCCGAGGAAATGGAGGATTTCGCGGGCGACGCACTCGGGGTTTTCCAAGTGGGCGACATGCCCGGCGAGCGGGATGGTGGCGGTCCGGGCGTTGGGCGCGTGGCGGGCCATGCGCTTGGCGACGCCGAGGTATTTTTGGTCGAGTTGTCCGGCGAGAAAAAGCGCGGGCGCGGTGATCTCGGGGAGGCGATTCCAGAGCGAAGGCAGCTCGCCGGTGCCGACCCCGCGCAGACTGGCGGCGAGGCCTGCGGGAGTGTTTTGCAGGCGGCGGTGGCGCAGGGCGTGGCGCTGGCCGAGCGGCAGGCGTTGCAGCCCGGCAAAGAGCGGGTTGGCCCACCAGCGTTCGAGAAAACGGGCGGTGCCGCGTTGGAGGATTTTTTCTGCTAATTGTCGGTCGGATGCAGCGCGTTTTTCGCGGAGGGAATCGTCTTCGATCCCCGGCGAGGAGCCGATGAGGATGAGGGCGGCGAAGGCAGCGGGATTTTGCAGGTACCAGTGTAGGGCGAGACGTCCGCCCATGGAGTAGCCGAGGAGGATGCAGGGCTGGTCGGCACAGGCAGCGGTGCGGGCGGATTCGAGGAAGGCGAGATGGGCCGCGAGGGAAATTTTCCCCTCTTCGGGCGGCAGCGGATTTTGGCCGTGGCCGGGCAGGTCGGGGCAGTGCCATTGCCAGTCGGTGGGACAGCAACGTTGCAGCGCGTCAAAATCGTCGCCGCAGCCGGTGAATCCGTGAAGGGCAAAAACCGGAAAAGCCATGGCAAAGGAAACTGGCAAAGGGCGCGGCAGAGGGGAAGTCAAAGTTTGGACAATTGTTTCGGAGATGTACGAGGGAATTGGGCTGGAAAGGAAAAGGAGATTCGGAGTAAGGGAAGGCTTCGGAAAAGTTGGAGAAGAGTTTTTGAACTACAGATGGACGCCGATAAAAGTGGATGGAGTTTGTAATATGGAAGTGGGGGCTGTGAGAGCCGGGAGGGAAGAGGGAGTGAGGGTGGGCTGCGGGCTGGAGGTGTGCGGTTAGAAACTCACGCAGAGCGGTAAAGAATTCCGAGGAACACTGGCAGAGATAAATGTTCAGAATTAATAAGTTGTTGTAATATGATAAGTTGATGTTGATATAAATATTCGAATTGACGAATATTCTTTTTAGCGAATATTGGAAGTCATGGAAATCGTCAAAATCTATGAATGCCTTTGTGATCTCACCCGATTGCGCATTTTGAATCTACTTCGCACCGGCCCGTTGTGCGTCTGTCACATTCAGGAAATTCTCGGGGAACCGCAGGTGAAAATTTCACGACACCTCAATTACCTGAAAACACGAGATGTGGTTGAGGTAAGACGTGAGGCTAACTGGATGATCTATAGTTTGCCTGCAAAACGCCCACGCGAACTGGATGTGAACCTCGCTTGCCTGCAAGATCGCGCGACTGAGGATAAACTAATCAAGCGCGATAATACGAAATTGGCAAAAGTTCGGGAGTGCTTGAGCAAAGACAACTCAAGCATTGCCGCAATTTGCTGCCCAAAACCAATCCGTGCCAATAGCACCGCCGCCTGCGACTGCTGAACCATCAAGACCTTAATTTAATCACTACAAATTTCCCTATGAAAACAGATGCCACTTCTTCAACAACACCTCCATCCAATCTTGATGATGAAACCTTGCGCGAAGCCGTGCGAGCACGTTACCGCGCCATTGCGACTGGTGAAGCAACACTTAACGAGGGCAATAAAAGCAATGCGGATTCCGACTCGTGCTGCTGCTCCAGCGCACCTTCTTCGGAACCGCAACAAACAGGCTGTTGTTCGTCGGTAGAATCTCAAGCTTCCACGCTGGGTTATTCAGCTGATGACATTACATCTGTTCCGGATGGCGCAAACCTTGGTCTTGGTTGTGGAAATCCGGTCGCCATTGCATCGCTGCGTCAGGGGCAAGTGGTGCTTGATCTTGGCGCGGGAGCGGGATTCGACTCATTTCTTGCGGCACGTGAAGTTGGTCCAACTGGACGTGTGATTGGAGTCGATATGACACCTGAGATGGTTTCCAAGGCTCGCGCAAATGCACGCAACAGCGGGTTTACTCAAGTTGAGTTTCGGCTTGGCGAAATCGAGGCATTGCCTGTGGCTGACGCAACCGTGGATGTGATTATATCGAACTGCGTTATCAACCTTTGCCCGAATAAGCGGCCTGTTTACCAAGAGGCATTTCGTGTGCTCAAGCCCGGCGGACGCATTGTTGTCTCGGATGTCGTAGCTCGTGAGGAATTGGGCGATGATGTGAAGAAAGACCTCGCGCTTTACTCCGGCTGTCTTTCTGGGGCGACCTTGATTTCAGATTTGGAGAAGATTCTCGCTGATGCAGGATTCACCGATGTTGTGATTCGTCCAAAGGGCAATAGTGATGAGGTTATCACTAGTTGGGAATCGAAACGGGGTTTTGAGCAAAAAGTTTTTGCGGCTGAAGTAACGGCACATAAGCCGGACAACAAATGCTGCTGCGGTTGAAAACTGCCTAGAAGCTCTGCCTTTTCTATATGTCTGATTCCGTAGCCAAAAACATGTCCTTTCTGGACCGTTATTTGACGGTCTGGATATTTGCTGCAATGGGGCTGGGAGTTCTGCTGGGGCATTTTGTTGTCACCGACCCAGAGGCGTTTTTTGCGCCTATGACCATCGGCACAACCAATCTGCCCATCGCAATCGGGCTCATCCTGATGATGTATCCGCCGTTGGCGAAAGTGCGTTATGCAGAGATACCCAATGTCTTTGCCAACAAACGGATTTTAGCCCTGTCGTTGCTTCAAAATTGGCTGATGGGACCAATCCTCATGTTCCTCCTCGCAGTGGTATTTCTGCGTGACCATCCCGATTATATGGTAGGGCTGATTCTGGTCGGAATTGCCCGCTGCATAGCAATGGTTCTGGTGTGGAATGATCTGGCCAAAGGCAGCAATGAATACGCCGCTGCGCTGGTTGCGCTGAACAGCATCGCGCAAATCCTGTTTTATAGTTTCTACGCATGGGTTTTCATCACTGTGCTTCCTCCGTATTTCGGAATGGAGGGCGCAGTGGTGCCTATTGCAATGGGTGACATTTTCTGGAGTGTGACGATCTACCTCGGGATTCCGTTCGGGGCTGGTATCCTCAGCCGCATCATCCTCATTCCGCTCAAAGGAAAAGAGTGGTATGAGAAAACATTCATTCCTCGGATTTCTCCGCTCACCCTGATTGCATTGCTGTTTACCATTGTGGTGATGTTCACCTTCAAAGGTGATACCATTGTCTCGCTTCCACTAGATGTGCTGAGAATAGCGATACCGTTGACCCTCTATTTTGTGATTATGTTCGGGGTAAGCTTCTGGATGTCGAAATGGCTCGGTGCCGATTATCCCCGTTCGACTACACTGGCGTTCACCTCGGCGGGGAATAATTTTGAATTAGCGATAGCCGTTGCCATCGCCGTGTTTGGAATCGGCTCTGGTGTGGCCTTCGCAACTGTGGTCGGGCCACTGATAGAAGTGCCTGTCCTGATCGCTTTGGTTCATGTCGCCCTGCGTCTGCGTCGTCATTTTTCAAATCAAAAATGAACCTGAGAATATTAATTCTATGCACAGGCAATTCCTGCCGCAGCCAAATGGCGGAAGGGTTTTTGAAAGCGGCTCTTGGAGACCTGGCCGAAGTAAATAGCGCAGGTTCGAAACCGTCGGGAATTGTGCATCCACTGGCAATACGAGTCATGCTGGAAGCTGGAATAGACATATCTCGTCACCGTTCCAAACATCTGGACGAGTTTCTAAATCATGAGGTTGATACGGTCATTACTGTTTGCGGTAATGCAGACCAAGCCTGCCCGATGTTTCCCAGACAAGCGAACAGGTATCATTGGGGATTTGATGACCCTGCCCATGCCAGTGGTTCCAATGATGAAATCCTTGCCGAGTTTCGTCGAGTGCGGTACCAAATTCGGCTTGTATTCGAAGCGTATGCAGCAGGGCTGCTCGAAGGTTCTTCCCGAATATAATCCCAATAAAATAGGCTCTGACCGAGTAACCAAAAAGCCAGAGATCCATCGTAGCTATTTTTCTCCAGTTGAATCATCATGCCAAGAAAGTATCTTTAAACTCACGTGCTTAAACTCCCGCAAATCCTATGACTGCTCAATGACCAAGCGCGAACAGGGCCAGAAACAAAACGGTGCCAATCTAAAGTCGAAGTAATCAAGAAACATAGGTGTTTGCCGGAGTGCGCCTGGCTGGGATGGAGGGGAAATGCGCGTGAGAGTAGCAGGTGAGGCAGCGGGCACTTTTGTTTTGTCTTAAAAGAAATCCCTGCATGCTGCGCGGCGATGAAAGCTGAGCCGTGTCGTGTGTTGTTTGTTTGTCTGGGGAATATTTGCCGTTCTCCGGCGGCGGAAGGGGTGTTCCGTCATTTGGCGGCAAAGGAAAATCTGCCGGAGGCGGCGGTGTGCGATTCGTGCGGCACGGCGGGATGGCATGCGGGGAATTTGGCGGACGCGCGGATGCGGGCGGCGGCGGAAAA
>CALNBE010000252.1 GCA_937874455.1 uncultured Opitutia bacterium
CGATTGCCCGGCGGATGGAAAACGCGCTGGAGGCCCTGACGCGCTGGATCAGCGGCCTGACGGAATGGGGCTTCTCTTGTGCTTTCGGCCTCGCATGGAGGCGGAGGAATGGTTTTGGGTGGGGCATGGCAAAGATACCGGCTCTGTTTTTGGATCGCGACGGCACGATAATCTTCGATAAGCACCACATCCACGACCCGCGAGATGTGCGTTTGGTCCCGGAGGCGGCTCCGGCGTTGGCGGCGGCGCGGGACGCTGGGTACAAGTTGTTTATTTTGACAAATCAGAGTGGCATTGGGCGGGGTTATTTCACTTGGGAGCAATATGCCTCGTGTAACGCGCGGATGCTGGAGTTGCTGGGGTTGGGGGCCGATTTGTTCACGGAGATCAAGGCTGCGCCGGAAGTGCCCGGCGAGCTCTCGTTGTACCGGAAACCCTCGCCGCGTTTCATTGAGGAAATGGTGGCAAAGCACGGACTGGATCCGGCCCAATGCTGGATGATTGGCGACCGGCAGAGTGACTGGGAGGCGGGATTGGCCGCGGGAATTGGCGGAGC
Source organism: uncultured Opitutia bacterium (assembly GCA_937874455.1). Lineage (GTDB taxonomy): Bacteria > Verrucomicrobiota > Verrucomicrobiia > Opitutales > UBA953 > CALNBE01. Next base: position 557 of record CALNBE010000252.1, read on the forward strand.
GGCGGTGCGGACCGGGAAACCCATTGAGGCGGCGGAGGAAATTTTCCTGCGGGAGAAAAACGTGCCGGTGTTTGCCGGGCTGGCGGATTTTGTCCGGGATGCCTTGGGACTGCGATTTTAGCCGCTGGAGGAAGTCCGGGGCGGAGAGGAAAAGCGAAGCTGGCGCATTATGGGAAAGGAAATCGGGGCGGAAGTGTCTGGGAACGGGCGTGGACCTGAAAGGAAATGGGGCGAGTCCCAAATTGAAGGGCCGGGCGGCAATTGCGACGGGCGTCCGCGCCGCGTTCGGCTGTTTTTTTGCAAAATGGCGGAAAAACAAGAGGGCTGATTTGCCAAATTTCCGCCTTTGTTTCTCCTGAGACGCGAACCCGTGCCCGGTCCCTCGTCCTCACGGGTTTCGGCGGTTTTCCGTCTGCTCCCTCAGCTCATGTTCAATTTCTTTGCGTTTCTCAACCGGCCAGCGCCTTCAGGAAATGCGTTCCCGAAATGGGCTAACGCTGTTCCTTGGAAGGCTTTGGTCGCGCTCCTGTTTGTCGGCACGGCGGTGACTGCCGGTGTCACTTATTATGCGACGCCGGAATATTTTAACCGGGGCTACACTCCGGACCAGCCGGTAGCCTTTGACCACTCGCTGCACGTGGGGCAGTTGGGGATGGACTGTCGCTACTGCCATACGTTTGTGGAAAAGTCGGGCACCTCCTCGGTGCCTTCGACGAACACTTGCTGGAATTGCCATAGCGTGGTGAAAAAAGACTGGCCGACGATCGCGCCGATTCGGGAGAGCATTGAGAGCGGGAAGCCGATCGAGTGGGTGAAGGTGCACAAGCTGCCGGACTATGTTTATTTTAACCATGCGGTGCACGTAAACCGCGGCGTGAGCTGCGTGGAGTGCCACGGACAGGTGAACGAGATGAAGGTCGTCGGGCAGGCGAAATCGCTCTCGATGTCCTTCTGCTTGGATTGCCACCGCAATCCCGAGGAACATGTCCGGCCATTGGACAAGGTTTTTGATTTGAATTGGAAAGCCGCCAGCCCTGAGGCGCAGGTGGAGATGGGTACCCGTTTTGTCCACGACTGGAAGATCAACCCGCCGCAAAGCTGCTCGGGCTGCCACCGCTAAGGCGCGACAACGACAACTGAAAAGCTGAAAGCGAATCGCAATGAGCAAACGAATTTTTGAGCATCCGGCACCAACGGCGGGCGAGCTGGTCGGGCCGAAGTATTGGAAGAGCCTCGACGAAAAAGCCGGGAGTACGGAGTTTCGCACTTGGCTGGAGCGGGAGTTTCCCGACGGCGCATCGGAATCCGCCGGGGTGAACCGGCGGCACTTTTTGAAGATCATGGGCGCCTCGTTCGGCCTCGCCGGGCTGGGGCTGGCGGGGTGCCGCGAGCCGCGGAATCACATTTTGC
>CALNBE010000253.1 GCA_937874455.1 uncultured Opitutia bacterium
GGAAGGCTGCCCCGTCGAAGCCATCGGGCAGGACGGGCAATAAGCTTCGTTTTAAAAAGCCGCCTTCCCTCAGGCGGCTTTTTTTGGCACTAAAACAACTCCAGCTGGCTCCCCGATCGGCGTTCAAATTCCTTGAGGGTGGAGTCCATTTTCATCTCGGAAAAGAAACCTCGTACTCCGGAAACATCGCATTCCCCCCGAGCATGCCAGTCGCCTGACAAATCAGCGCAAAAGGTGATCAACCTCCGGTTCAGTGTCAGCTTTTCCTCCGCGACGGCCAAAACTTCGCGAAAACGTTCCGGCACCACTTCCTTGCGCGCGGACAACAGCCCGTCGATGCTCTGATAGCGCTCCAACCAGCGGGTCGCAGTCTTCGGCCCCACCCCGCTGAGCCCAGGGATATTGTCCACCGCATCTCCAATCAAAGAGAGGTAATCCACGATTTGCTCCGGCCTGACTCCAAATTTTTCGATAATTCCCGTCACGTCCAACCGCTGCCAACCGCCTTTGGGCTGCTGCGCCGGGACCAAAAGCTGAATGTTGTCCGTGACGCATTGGGCAAAATCCTTGTCCGCGCTCGCAATCAAAACCACCTCTCCGTCTGCCGCCAATGCTTTGGCTGCGGAGGCGATCATATCATCCGCCTCAACGCCTGAGCGTTCCAGCACCGGAAACCCCAGCAGGGTCGTAATTTTGCGGATCTCCGGCAGTTGCCGGACCAAATCAGGAGGTGTTTCAGACCGGTTGGCCTTGTATTCCGGATGCAATGCCAAGTGCCGAGTCGAGCCATCCTTGTCGAAAAAAACCACGAGGCGATTCGGTTTTTCCTGATCCTGCAGCCGCCACAGCATCCGAATCCAGCCATGGACAGCACCCAAGGGAAATCCGTCGCCCGTCCGCAACAGCCCCGGCATCGCATAATAAGCCCGAAAGGCCAAATTAAAGCCGTCAACCAAGATGGTCCGCATACACTGAAATCATTGATTGGTTTACAAAAAACAGCCCACCGGATGGGTGGGCTGCTTTTGCGAGCGGCAATACTTTATTTGGCCGTGGCTTCGGTGGTGGTCACCTCGCGGGAGACATTCCCTCCTGGAGTCAGGACCTTCGGATTGGAAAAAGTACTTCCTGCACGGATATTTCCGATCGAGGCATACTTCTGCGAACCGCCTGGGGTGATCAAGCTCGCTGTGACAAAGATCATCAAGTTCCGCCTGACCGTGCTTTTTCCTTCGCTTCGGAAAGCATTCCCAATCAGCGGGAGATCGCCCAGAACAGGTATTTTATCACTAACGGTCTTGGTTTCCTCGCGGGTCAATCCCCCAAGAATTACAGTCGCTCCGTCGTAAATACGAACCACCGTATCCACCTGCCGGATGGAAAAGACCGGCATGAAGAATCCAGAGGGAACGGTCACTGTGGTATCGCCAGCGATTGCCACAGATGTGCCGCCGTATTCCACAAACCCTTCAAACTCAGTGATTCGCGGATGAAGTTCCATTTTGATGGACCGATCCTCCTTAGCTACATTAGGCGTAACGGACAACACGACGCCCACCTCGCGGTACGGGCCGACATGCCAAACACCATCAGAGTCATCCGCGCCTTCAAAGTTCGGTTTGCCCGCAGTAATTGTCACGGAGGCGCCAGTACCTGCGTCACCGCTACTGCTAGTTCCAACATTGGACTGCACTTCATCATATTCTGAAGGGAAAATCAGTTCCTGGGCAATTCGGATGGTTGCCTTCTCTCCATCCAAAACGGTGACACTCGGGGCCGCCATCAGGTCAGACCCTTCATTTTCCACAATTGCCGAAATCAGAAGCTCCAAATCCCAGTGGCCAATGGACCCGATCACCCCGCTGAAGGTCGAAAAATCCGGCCCCATGTTAGCCGAATTAAGATCCGGCGGAGTATTGGAAAAAGTTTCAGTTCCAGTGGTGCGGACAATTCTGCCAGGTTCCGACACCTTTTCCTCTCCGAAGGCAGAATTCAACGTGCGCAAACCTGTTTGCGCCCGAATGCTACCATCCGGCTTGCGGACCACCCAGTTGGTGGAGAGCTGGCGCAGCGATCCTGCACTGACATCGATAAACTTGGTTTCAATCGTGACCTGATCGGTTCCGTCCTCCCGCTTTTCCTGCAGGATGCGGTAAATGCGCTCAAGATTTCGCGGCGTATGGGTCACCGTAAGCGTATCGTTGCCATTGTAAGACAACCCATAGCCAGGAGTATCGAAGAGAATCCCGTAGCGCTTGAAATAGTTTTTCAACGCCTCTTCGTCCGCACTGGCGGCGTGCTCTTCGACCCCGGCGCCAACACCGCCTGCGGCCCCGCCCCAAACACCACCTGCATTTGTGTCAGTGGTCCGCCGTGAACCGCCACGACCTGTCATCTTGAGCACCGTCTCGCTGACCAAGGTAAATTCCCGTGTCTCAGCAGAGGTGATCACGGTGCCCGGAGAGACTTCCACCGTTCCGTTCACGATTTCATAACGGAAGTTGGAGGAGCGTGCCACATAATCCAAGATGGTTTTCAGGGATGCATTCCGCATGTAGAGGGTGATCGGCTTTCCCTGATCCGCATCCAAAGTGACCATGTTAAGGCCCTTGCCTTCGGGGTCAAACTCCGCCGACAGCAAAGAAAGGGTCTCAACAGCCTTGTCGATCGTAGCATCCTTCAAATTGATGATCGGAATAACAATATCTTCGAGTTTCTTCTCCGTCGGATCCTTTACCAGCGGATCCACCGTCCGTTTTTCTTCATGGTCGAAAACTCGCGGCCAGAGCCATTGTTCGTCGACAATTCCGAGCATCTCCTCCTTGAACAGTTCCTTGTTCTGAGCACTGGATCCACCCAGCGCCTTTTGAATACGCAGCAGCATCTGCTTGGCCTGAGTATTGTAGGACTGGTACTGCAACACCTCCTTGTAGGTGGTGGCGGCACCCTCGTAATCGCCATAAAGGTACTGGGCACGGGCTCGCGTCAGCAACTCTGCGACCTTGTTTTCCTGATCGGGGAATTTCGGGCTGATGGCACCAATTGACTGGTAGCGCGGATTTGCGCGGAAAATTTCCACCGTCTTCTTCATCCGGAGGTAGCCCCTGCTTTCCAATCCCTGCAACTTGCCAAAATCAGCCAAATACCGGTCTGCCGTGCTAAAGTCGCGCGCTTCAATGGCGGCATAAATTCGCTCTTGCAGCAAGTCCCCCTGCACTTCGCGGATCTGGGCATGCGCACGCTCTGTCGCCACCGCTCGCTGCAACGTGACAGCCTGATCCAATTCTTCCTGCGCCGCGTCCAGTTTGTCTTGGGCAATCAGGAGCCGGGCCTTGCGCACGTGCCCAAGCGCCACACGCTGGGCCTGATTCAACTCCGCAACCTTGTCAGCAATGGCACGGTCCGCGACATCAGCGCCATCTGCACTTTCAGTAATAATCTGCTGACGGAGCAAAGATATGTTGCTGCGTAGTTCTTCCGATCCGACCGAATTCGGAAGGCTGGCTCCCGCGCGATCAAGCAGTTGAATGGCATGCGCGGTGTCACCAGCTGCCGCTGCGGCCTTGGCCTCAAACATCGCAGCCCGCACCTCATCATTAATCGAGTCGTACTTTTGGGCCACACGTCCCATCGGAGTGCTCGGAACCTCGGTGACAGCAGCATTTTGCTGCGCGGTTAGCTCGCGATTAATCGCACTCAACGCATCCCGTGCCTGGGTGGCGTCAGGATCAATCGCCAAAATTTCCTCAAACTTCGCCTTGGCCGTGGCCAGATCACCCCGCTCCTCGGCCTGCTTGGCCTCCACAAAAAGCGCAAGCTCCTTGTTACGGTTGGAATCGCCTGCGGCGCCTGCTTGCGCATAAGCCGAGACAGAGTGAGACAGAGTGGGAATAACGACGCCAGCAACCACAAGGGAGGCGATGGCTTTTTTTAGACGGAGCAGCTTGTTCATGCGGGGTGATAAAAATAACGTTTACGAGAAAGGAAGGCCGTTTTTGAGATTGTTTGATTTTTAAGGAGCCTGCTCAGAAGTAGAGGCTGTCGCCAAGGGGGACTCGACTGCGAGCGTCGCACTTTCGACTTGTTCAGGCTTGTGAGGGCTAGGCTTGTAAAGCTTTTCGAAATTCACGGTTCGGGTGTCAAAGTCAATACCTTTCAGTGTGAATGTTCCCAATTCGGGATCTTTTATCTGCTCGCCGATCTGGCTCAAAACCCACTGTTTGGCAGATCCATCCGTTGCGGCGATTGTCACACTCACCGTCTCCTTAAACGCATAAGGCTGCCCTGGCGTCAGGCGAATCGTCCGATTCAGATCCTTGTCGTAAAGAACAACCGACAAGTTCCGGGTCAGCGTACCGTCAGCGTTGGTCTTTTCCTGAAGATCAATGGTTTTGACGATAATTTTGCCATCATTCAAAGTTCCACCCTCTTGCAACAGGGAAGTGCGCTTGCCAGTTGCCTCCGCGTCCTCAAGCAATACTGACATTTTTTCATTTTTCAACGGAGCATCCCCCCGCAAAGTAACTCGGTAAACTGGGTGCGTGATGGAAACCACCTTGATCCCAAACGGCGCAATCTCCCCCGTATCCGCCTTAGCTCGATATTTCCCAGCCAGAGGATCCCATCGCACCTCGGCCGGAGTAAACAAATCGTAATTCCACAACACCTCCGCATCCACAGGATGGGGCAGCTTCCAAGACTCTGCCTCATCCGCAACCTCTGGCACCGCCAACGTTTCGTAGGCTCGGCCCCCCGGAACCTGCTGCAACGTCGCATTCGTGGATGAATCCACCCGCACATCCTTTTTCCAGAAGTAGAAGCCCAGCCCCATCCCCAGCGCGACCACAGCACCAGCAAGAAGAGCTTTATCAAAATTTTTGTTCATGGTTGCGTTTGCTTGGTTTATTCAACGGTGGACTCAGCTCCATTCACCTTGGCCCGCGATGGCTTTTGAGGAATGATGTACTCCAGCGAGATCGTAAAAATACTCGGAGCCCTTTTGAGAACAACATGGGCAGTGGCTGCGGGATTTTCCGCCGCAGGAGCCACGGCCTCGGGTTCCGGCACGCCGGGCATCGCAAAATTCGGAAATTGCCCGCCATCGCCAGCACCGTCGGGGATCCCCATGACGCTGGTTGCCCCTGCGTCAGGCGAGGCCAACATGGAAGCATCAGCGGGTGCCACTGTGACCTCCCTTATCGCAATCGGGTAACCCGATTGGCCCACGGCATTGAGAAAGCGCCGCGTCACTTCGGTAGGCGCTACAAATTTGATCCTAAAGAAAAATGTCTCCACCACGCCGTTTTTGCGCAGCGACTCTCCCGGCAGCGGGCGATATTCATCGCCGCCATCCTGCTGCGCGCGCCCCCGCCTTCTGGAGTTCCCGGCATCGGCAATTTCCACCGGTTCGCGCTGAATGGACTGCAATATCACGGTTTCCTCGCCGATCTTCGCAGCAATCAACATTTCCACCAATTTTTCGATCACCCGGTTTTCCGTCGCAATGGCTGAAAACTCCCCGTTGGCCACCTCGCCTTTTTCCAAGTAGCGGGTAAAACCAAATCCAAAATTCGCACCCGCAATTCGAATCCCCGCCTGTTGTAGCGCGCCGGTCAGACGATCACTGGTTCCGCGCAGCTGCGAGTTCAACTCGCCCCCACTTGAGCGAAAATCAACATAAAGGCTCTTCTCGGGAGCACCCTCCAACAGCCTGAAAATCGCCTCGGCGGCACTGTCCATCGCTTGCAAATTCTTCTGCGCGCTCCGCACATTTTCCTCCGTAGGCGCAGTCTCCGAGTTCTTAAGCGCCCGCAAGCGGGATTCCGCCCGACCAAGCGCAGACTTGCCCTTGGAGAGATTATACGACTGCCAGGCACCGAATCCGACACCCGCGACACAAGCCAGCCCCAAAAGGCCGACCGTGGCGGAGAACATGGGATATTGCTTAAAGTCCATTAGAGCGTCTGCTGGGGGTTGATGTGAAGGATGAACGCCTGCGTCGGCATGTTGGGCTGGGAGAAATCTGTCGACCCCTCCCGCACACTCTCCACGAATGGGTTCTTTTGCAGGTTTTGGCGGATTTCCCTAAACTTGCTGCTAAAAGCGTCGTCATTGAAATTCGCTCCCGGCACGATTTCCGGCATCAGGGCACGCACCACCACGTTAATCCGGGTCGGAGGCGACTTGGGCGGGCTCCATTCCCCCGCCTTTGCAATCGGAAGTGGATCACGCACCACACTCATACTCTCCACCCAAGCATGACGGGTGGCCAAACCGTCCACATCCGTTTCTCCGGCAGGAATCAAGCTGGTTTGCAAAAGCGAAAGGAATTCCAGCCAGTTATTGCGGGCAGCCAGTACAAAATGCAGATCCTCGGCGCGTTGGGATGCCTTGCGCGCGGTCTCCTTGGCTTGCTCAATATCCGCCTGATAGCCGCGATAGCGGGCATCCTCTTCCTTCACCTTTCGCTCCGCTTGGGAAATCTCCGCGTTCCATTCCCTAAGCAAAACGTTGGGCAACACCGGTGCGGCCGCCAGCAGCAGGGCCGCCGCCACAAAAAAGGGCTTTTTCTTCGCAAAAGCCATGCTTTCGGCAATGGCTCCCGGGAGCAGATTCACTCCGATTGGATTTTTCAGCACCAGTCGGGCGCCTTCACCAATCACCTCCGACATCTGAAAGCGGAAAACGTCCAGATACTGCGGATTAACCCCTGCACCAATCTGCAACTGGGCCGTGGGGTCGAAATACTCCACAGACAGGCGTTGCGACTCGCACAATTGCTCCGAAAGTCCCGGCAACAGCGAGGTTCGCCCGGTCAGCAAAATCTTGGTCGGGGCTCGACCATGGCTCTGCCGCTTGTAATTCACAATACGCCGGGTAATGTCCTGGCTCAGACGTTTCACGAAGGACTGGGCGTTCACCTGCAGTGTTTCAACAAGGGGATCTCCGCCTGCACTTTGGCTTTGTCCGCCAAAATAAGTCAGTTTCAACTGCTCCGCCGCTTGAAACGGCTTGCCCATGTTGTCAGAAATCGACTGGGTCAGATTATTCCCCCCAATACTGATGTTCTGGATACTAAAATCATCACTCGAAATAAAGGTCAGGTTGGTGGAACGCGCCCCGATGTTGACCAGCAAGACATTTTCCTCCGCCCCCTGTTGCGCCCAGCGGTACGCCTGACAATCCATCAAGGTCGCCGCTTGCACCACCGTCGGCTTCAGTCCGGTTGAGGCAAATGCCTCCGTGAAACGGGTCGCCACATCAGATTTCAACGCAAACAGCGCCACCTCCGCCTCAACCCCGTCGGTCGCGATAATCTGGCTGCCCCAAACCATCTCGTGCAGCCCGTATGGAAGATTGTTTTGCGCTTCAAACGCGATGATTTGCTGCTGGCGCGATCGCTCGACCTGCGGAACCTTGATATTCTTGGTCAACAGCATGTAGCCGGGGACGATCACCGTGGCCTCGCCACTCAACTTCATCGCCCGCACCATGGCTTTCAGCGTCACCGTCAACGCCCCCAACCATTCATCCTCGTCCGCGTAGTTATAGGAAAGTTCCTGCACAAGGAACTTCTCTAGTTTCAGCTGGCTTCCAGCCGCAGAGAAAACTGATATCGAGGCGTGCGTCGCGCCACAGTTGACGACAATGGAATTGGGGGAACTCATGCGAGAAAAGAAAACAATGGGTTGGTGCCGAACAGGGCTATCCGGCGATTACAGATTGGTGACATCCTCGCGGAGCAGCGTCGGGGTCAGCGCCTGCTCACGCTCAAACGGCACCTGATACTGCGGACGAAGGATTCCCGCATTCTGCAAAATGCCCTGTGCCGCGAGATCCTTGAATTGCGCCATTTCCTGCGCGTTCTTGATGGTTTTGCTAACCGCACGCCCCGACCCGCCAAACTTGTCGATTGGCACCTCAGTCCCGTCGACTTCCAAGTCAACAAGAAAGCCGAACGGATCCTTTTTCAAGCCATCCCGCTCCACCACATCGCCGGGCAAATAAAAAAACACCGAGGCCTGAGTCCCCTTCTTCATCGTCAGAATCGTCGCCGACGAGCGGTAAAATGCAAAATTGGGGCCTCCGCTGCCCGCCTTTTTCGCCCGGGGCGAAGTCGACTCATAGGCCAGCGTCACGGTCACCTTCACCTTGTCCACCCAGGTCTTATTCGGAACCTCCGCGGCCGGGTCAGTCAAAAGCTTGGCATTTTCCAGCGCCTTCACCTGCACTTCCATCCGCCGCATCGGATACAGCGCGGTACCCCCGACTTTGGTGTCTGCAAAGTTGACGTTCACCACCTCGGCGGGAACGCTTGCCTGAACCTGCTGCCGCCCTTGCTGGGCCCAAGTCAGTACTGGCATTGCCAGCAACAGGCCGCACGCCACGCCGCGAGAAAGAAGAGGGGTAAATTTCATACTCGTCCAGCTAGTGCATGCCCTCCGCCTTATCAACATAAAAACTCCAGGAGAAAACTTCCTCGCCCACTTTTGCAAATAACTTGCGTTTCGTTCGCTTCATCCCAGCATCTTTTCCATGCGACTCCGCCTCCTTTTTCTACTCGCCCCCTTCTTTCTCGGCCCAGCCCTGCTTTGCAGCCAGGAGCCCCCGTTGCACGTCGTCACCTCCTTCACCATCCCAGCCGACTGGGCAAACGCCATCGGCGGCACTCACGTTCAGGTATCTTCTCTGCTTCCAGTCAACGCCGACTTGCACGCCTACCACCCCACGCCTTCCGACATCGCAAAACTGAACAAGTCTTCGACCATCATCGGCATCAGCCCCACCCTTGAGCACTGGTTGCCCGCTTTGCTTTCCGCTCCCTCCCTTCAAGGCAAAACCCTCTACCTCGGCCAGAACCTGCTCCCCAAAAACGCCGCGCCCTTTTGCGAAAGCTCCACCCATTCCCATGCCCCCGATCCCGCCCACATGACTGAAGCAGCGCGGGCCATCTCCGATCCCCACCTCTGGATGGATCCCCTCCAAGTCATTCCCATGACCCAGCTGTTGGCCGAAAAATTCGCCGCTGCCGATCCCGCCCACGCCGCCGTTTACCGCGCCAACGCCGCCGCCTACCAAAAAGAACTGAAAGCCCTCGACCAGTGGGCCCGCCAAACCCTTTCCGCCATTCCTCCCGAACGCCGCATCCTCATCTCCAACCACGACAACCTGCGCCGCCTCGCCGCCCGCTACAACCTCACCATCCCCGACACACTGCTCAGCGGCTCCAGTCCCGAAACCGCCGATGCTTCCGCCGGAAAAATTTCCGCCCTCATCCAAAGAGCCAAGCAAAGCAAAACCCCGATTTTCTATGACAACACCCTGAACAACAAACTCGCCCTCACCGTCAGCCAGGAGGCAGGTCTGCCACCGCCGGTGTTACTCTACACCGACGCGCTCACCGCACCACCGCACCCCGCCTCCACCTATCTGGGACTTTACCGCGAAAACATTCGCCGGATCGCCGCCGCGCTGCAATAAACCCACCCCATGTCCGCCGTCCTGCCTTACGCCGCATTCCGGCTGCCACCGCGCCCGGCAAACCAGCCCGCACTCACGGCCACCAGTCTCGCCATCTCCCCCGCCCCCGAGGTCCCGCCCATCCTCCACTCGGTCAACCTCTCCATTTCCTCCGGCTGCCACACCGCGCTCGTCGGTGCCAACGGCACCGGAAAAACCACCCTGCTCCGCACCTTCGCCGGCATCATTTCCCCCGCCGCCGGACAGGTACTGATCGACGGTACCCCCGCCGCCTGCGGCAACCCGCGCATCGCCTATCTCGCCCAGCGCCACCTGATCGAGTGGAGCTTCCCTGTCACCGTCCGCCAAGCCGTGCTCGCCGGACGCTACCCGCACCTCGGCTGGCTCCGCCGTCCGGGAAAATCCGACCGCGCCAAGGCCGACAATGCGCTCGACCAACTCGGCCTCACCCCGCTCGCCGACCGCCCGCTCGACGCGCTTTCCGGCGGCCAGCAACAACGCGTCCTCATCGCCCGCGCCCTTTGCCAGGAGGCCACCATCCTGCTGCTCGACGAACCCTTCACCGGACTCGACCAGGCCAGCCGCGAAATTCTCGACGACTTTTTCTCCCGCGACGACGCCCGCCACCTCACTCTCATCATGGCCACCCATGACCGCGCCGACGCCGAACAACGCTTCGACCTCATTTTGGAAATTCGCGACCGGCAGTTGCGCACCATCCATTCCTGCACCTGCCGCCGCCCCAGCCACACTGGGAACTAGCCCCGGCGCGCAGGGAAATTTTCCTCCGCGGCCACCGGGCCGCCGTTTGCGATTTGCCTTGCCGCATTCCCCTTGCCTTAATCCCGCAGCATGAGCCCCGATGTTCTCATCCTCGGCGGCGGGATCGCCGGGCTGACCACCGCCCCCGCACTTCTGCGCGGCGGGTGCGAGCCGCTCGTGC
>CALNBE010000254.1 GCA_937874455.1 uncultured Opitutia bacterium
GACGAAGACCGCGCGCACCACATCGTCTTTTTCAATGTCGAACGACGGATCGTAAGGCAGCGAGGTGTTGGTAACGTCGTCGTAGATCCCGATGGTGAAGCCGTTTTTCGGCGCGGGCCGGGCGAGTTCCTCGTAAATGCCCTTGACCATCGCCGGAGTAAATTCCTTTGAGCCGAGGCCGTAGCGACCGCCGATGATCACCGGCTTGGCAAAACCTTCCGGAGCGTGCTGCGCGAAGGCGGTGACGACGTTCTGGTAAAGCGGCTCGCCCATCGCGCCGGGCTCCTTGGTGCGGTCGAGCACCGCGACGGATTTCACCGACTTCGGCATGGCGCGGAAGAAGGCCGCCGAGTCAAACGGCAGGAAAAGGCGCACCTTCACCACCCCGAGCTTGGCACCTTGGGCGTTCAAATAATCAATGGTTTCGCTGACGGTTTCCCCGCCACTGCCCATGACCACGATCACGTGCTCGGCGTCCGGCGCGCCGTGGTAGTCGAACAAGTGGTATTGGCGCCCAGTCAGCCCGGCAAAGCGATCCATGCAGCGCTGCACGATCTCCGGCAGGGCGTTGTAGTAGGGATTGCAGACCTCGCGGCCCTGGAAGAACACGTCGGGATTTTGCGCCGTGCCGCGCACGCTCGGGGCATCGGGCGAAAGCGCCCGGTCACGGAAATGGCGCACATGCTTGGCGTCGATCATTTCCTTCAGGATGTCGTCGCTCAACACCGCGATTTTGCTCACTTCGTGCGAGGTGCGGAAACCGTCGAAGAAATGCATGAACGGCACGCTGGACTCCAGCGAGGCCGCATGGGAAATCAGCGCCATGTCGTTCGCCTCCTGCCCGGAGCCGGAGCACAGCATCGCAAAACCAGTCGAGCGGCAGGCCATCACGTCGGAATGGTCGCCGAAAATCGATAACGCGTGGGTCGCCACCGCGCGGGCGGTCACGTGCATCGTGAACGGCATCAGCTCGCCGGCAATTTTGTACATCACCGGGATCATCAACAGCAGGCCCTGCGAGGCGGTGTAGGTCGTGGTAAGCGCCCCGCCCAGCAAACTGCCATGCACCGCACCGGCCACCCCGGCTTCGGACTGCAACTGGGAAACCTTGGGAGTGTGTCCCCACAAATTTTTCTTTCCGCGCGCCATCCACTCATCGGAGGTCTCCGCCATCGGCGAAGACGGTGTGATGGGATAAATGGCGATCACCTCGCTCAGGCGATAGGAAACCGAAGCCACGGCTTCGTTCGCATCCATAGTGACGTATTGAGGGCTACTACTAGGCATGGGCATTGTTTTAGAGGAATTTGCTGTTGCGACTCAACCGACGAGTCACGGAACAAATCTTCAATTAAAAAGGCTTATCCCTGTCAACACATTCACTTTTCCATCGCACCACATAAACATTCACAAGAATCAAGTTATCAACAATTTGAAAACAAGACTTTTGCTATTGAGACAAAAACTCATCCGCAAACAACCAAAGAAAGTCTTCTTAACTTGTTGCTGGAGCTGAGAACAACACTGGGCTTGGTCGCAAAAGGGCCGGAAATTTCCCGCATTTTTTGACCCAAATACCCCGCAACCCGTCAAGATGTCCCTCAGGTTTCTAGAAAAACTGCACCTCGAGCC
>CALNBE010000255.1 GCA_937874455.1 uncultured Opitutia bacterium
AGCCGGGTCCGACCTTTGTGTTGCGCGGATCGGCGAACGCGCTGCAGAACAATTTGCTGGCGACCCTGCTGGATGCGGCTCGGGGCATCGCGGCGCAATCGGGTTTGAAGGTGCGGCTGCCGGGCGGAAAGGCCGGCGGGGTGGCGGCACCGGTGAATGAGGCGGTGCAGGCCGGGGAGGAAGTGCTGCGCGGACTGGGATTTTGAGCCGCGGAGAAAAAGGAAAAAGAAGTTGGCACGGAAAAGGCTGTCCCATCCGCGGCCTTTTGGTAACTTGGGAGGCGAAGATACTTTGTTTATGTCTGTTATGCATGAGAAGCGGTGTTCGGAGAATGTGTCGGTGGAGCAGTTTGCCGACCTGGCGCTTGACGTGGGTGGAACCCTGCTGGCGTCGGGGGCGCATTGCGGCCGCGTGTACAGCAACATCCAGAGACTGGCGGACCGGTGGTGTTTCCCGGTGCACATCAACCCGACCTTCACCGGACTGACGGTGACGGTGCGCGACCGGGACGATCCAGAGCGCACGGTGACGCGGTATTATGACGCGCCGCCGCATGCGGTGCATTTGCGGATTTTGACGTTGTTGAGCTGGCTGACCTGGGAGGCGCTGGAGCAAAGACTTTCCTTTGCGGAAGTGCAGCGGCGGATCGCGGAGATCAAGACCGCGCGCGGGTACGATTTCCGGCTGGTGGCGGTGGCGGTGGGCGTTTCTTGCGGATGCCTGTGCATGCTGTCGGGCGGCGGGCTGGTGGACGCGTTGTGCGCGTTTCTCGGGGCGAGCGTGGGTTCGCTGGCGCGGGTGTGGGTGCTGCGGCTGCGGTTCAACGTGATGATCTCCTTTGTGGCGGCGGCGTTTGTGACGACGTTGATCGCAGGGGCGGACACAATTTTTCAGTTTGGAAAGGCGCCGGAGGTGGCGCTGGCGACCGCGGTGCTGTATTTGATTCCCGGCGTGCCACTGATCAACAGTGTGATTGACCTGATCGAAGGGTATCTCTCGGCCTCGCTGACACGGAGCCTGTACGCGGCGTTCATTTTGTTGTGCATCGCGGCGGGGATGACTTTTGGCATCACGCTGCTGGGCATTGAAAATTTTTAGGAGGAAAAATGATGAATGTGCTGCTGTTGCTGGGGGGGGATTTCTTAATGGCCTGTGCCGTGGCGGTTTGCTGGGGCGTGCTGTTTGGCACGCCACGACAGGTGCTGTGGGTGGCGGGGCTGCTGGGCGGCGCGGGGCATTGCCTGCGCACGGCGCTGCTGCTGCTGGACACCGGGCTGGTGCTGGCGACGCTGGTGGCCTCGCTGTTGATCGGTCTGCTGGGAATTTTCTTTGCGCACCGGGTGAACAATCCGCCGGTGGTGTTCACCATGCCCGCGTGCATCACAATGATTCCCGGGCTGTTTGCCTACCGGACGATGCTGAGCGGAATCAAAATTTCGGATGCGAAGATATTGAGTGAAAGGCCGGAGGTAGTCTCGGAGATCGCGCACAACACCATGCTGACCTTTGCGCTGCTGGCCTCGCTGGCGATCGGGATTTCGGTGGGGGTGCTGCTGTTTCGCAAGCGAAGCGTGAAGGACATTTCCTTCAACTGGCGGCGGGGTGTTCGTTAAGAAAAAGGCGCGCCGGAAAGGGCGCGCCGCGGAGGAAACTGGAGCGCGGAGGAAAATTTATTTTCCGAACAATTCCCGGATGCGCCGGGCCACCTCGACGGCGTTGTCGCGGCTGTTGAAGGCGGAGATGCGGAAGTAGCCCTCGCCCGCGCTGCCGAAACCGCTGCCGGGAGTGATGACGACGTTGGCCTTGTGGAGCATTTCGTCGAAGAGTTCCCAGCTCGTCATGCCCTGCGGCGTTTGCACCCAGATGTAGGGGGCGTTGGTGCCGCCGAAGACGGAGAGCCCGGCCTGTTGCGCGCCCGCGCAAAGGATTTTGGCGTTGCCCATGTAGTGGGTGATGAGGGCGGCGACCTCGGTTTTGCCCTCGGGGGAATAGACTGCCTCGGCGGCGCGCTGGACGATGTAGCTGACGCCGTTGAATTTGGTGCTCATGCGGCGGTTCCAGAGCCCGTGCAGCGGGACGCGCTGGCCGTCGGCGGTGCGGGCAGTGAGTTCCTTGGGCACCACGATGAAAGCGCAGCGGACGCCGGTGAAACCCCCGTTTTTGGAGAAGCTGCGGAACTCGATGGCGCATTTGCGGGCACCGGGAATTTCGTAGATGGAGCGCGGGATGGCGGGGTCTTGAATGTAGGCCTCGTAGGCGGCGTCGAAGAGAATGAGCGTGTCGTTGGCCAGCGCGTAATCGACCCAGGCTTGGAGTTGGTCGCGGGTGGCGACGGCACCGGTGGGATTG
>CALNBE010000256.1 GCA_937874455.1 uncultured Opitutia bacterium
GGCCTTTTCTTTTCCTCCACGCTTGGCCCAACCCACTGTCCCAGTGTGACATTTTGGCTGGAATCGCGCGACAATTCCTCCGCAACTCGCAGAGGAAAAATTTACTCAATCATATGTTTAAAAACAAGTTAGCGATAAAAACCATCCTTGGCCTTCCTCCTGCTTAAGCTCAGTCACTATGAGTAAAGTTCTCGGTATTGACCTTGGCACCACAAACTCCTGCATGGCGATCATGGAGGGCGGAGAACCCGCCGTGATCCCCAACAGCGAAGGAGCGCGCACCACGCCTTCCGTTGTGGCTTTCGCCAAGAATGGTGACCGTCTCGTCGGCCAAGCCGCGAAACGTCAAGCTGTCACCAATCCTAAAAACACGATTTTCTCCGCCAAACGTCTGATCGGACGCAAGTTCCGCGAAATTCAGGACGAAATCAAAACCCTTCCCTACAAAGTGGTGGAAGGAAAAAATGGTGACGCCTGGATCGCCGCAGAAGTCAACGGCAAGGAGGAAACCTTCGCCCCCGAACAAATCTCCGCCATGGTCCTCGCCAAAATGAAGGCCGACGCGGAAGCCTACCTCGGGGAAAAAGTCACGCAGGCGGTCATCACCGTCCCCGCTTATTTTAACGACGCCCAGCGTCAGGCCACCAAGGACGCCGGCACCATCGCCGGTCTCGAAGTCCTCCGCATCATCAACGAGCCAACCGCCGCGTCGCTGGCCTACGGTCTCGACAAGAAATCCGACGAGAAAATCGCCGTTTACGACCTCGGCGGCGGCACCTTCGACGTGTCCATTCTCGAAATCGGCGACGGGGTCTTTGAAGTCAAAGCCACCAACGGCGACACCCACCTCGGCGGCGACAACTGGGACAGCGCCATCATCGACTGGCTGGTCGCCGAATTCCAACGCGACAACGGCATCGATCTCCGCAAGGACCCGATGGCCTTGCAACGCCTGAAGGAAGAGGCCGAAAAAGCCAAAATCGCCCTTTCCTCCGCGCAAAGCACCGACATCAACCTGCCGTTCATTACCGCGGACGCCAGCGGTCCGAAGCACCTCAACATCACGCTCAGCCGCGCCAAGATGGAGCAAATTTGCGACAGCCTCTCCGAGCGCACCCGCAAACCTTTCCTCGCCTGCCTGAAGGACGCGGAACTCTCCATGGGTGAAATTAACGAGCTGGTCTTGGTCGGCGGGATGACCCGCATGCCCAAGATCATCGAGATCGCCCACAGCCTCGCCGGCAAAGACCCCCACAAGGGCGTCAATCCCGACGAAGTGGTCTCCATCGGCGCTGCCATTCAGGGCGGCGTGCTCAAGGGCGAAGTGCGCGATGTGCTGCTGCTCGACGTCACCCCGCTCACGCTGGCCATCGAAACCGCCGGCGGCATCGCCACGCCGATGATCGAGCGCAACACCACCAGCCCGACCAAGAAGTCCCAAGTTTTCTCCACCGCCGCCGACAACCAGCCGGCTGTTGACATCGTCGTCCTCCAAGGCGAGCGCCCGATGTCTCGCGACAACAAGAAACTCGGCACCTTCAAGCTCGACGGGATTCTCCCCGCGCCGCGCGGCACCCCGCAAATCGAAGTCACCTTCGACATCGTCGCCAACGGGATCCTCAACGTCAGCGCAACCGACAAGGGCACTGGCAAGGCCCAAAAAATCTCCATCACCGGCTCCTCCGGTCTCGACAAGGACGAGGTGGAACGCCTCCGCAAGGAAGCCGAACTCC
>CALNBE010000257.1 GCA_937874455.1 uncultured Opitutia bacterium
GGTGAATTTCCAGGCGGACGGACGGCGCTCGCTGACGGTGGGAATCAGTTCTTGGCGCACGCAAACGGAGGCTTGGGCATGAGCGCGGAAACGCTGCCTCCGGTTTCCCCGGCCCCGTTGACGCGGGAGGTGCCCATCCGTTCGCTGGAACAATTGGTTCAGTATGCGACGGAAAAGCGGGCCTCGGACGTGCATGCCTGTCTGGACGAGACGGTGGCGCTGCGGATTGACGGAGAGATTGCCCGCGAGCCGATCGTCACCGGCCAGGAGTTTTTCAACGAAATTTTGAACCGGCTGACCCCGGAGCAAAGGGAAGGCTTTGTGAACAAGTCGCTGGCGGCGGACTTCGCCTGCAACTGCGCGGGCTGGGACATGCGCTGCCACCTGTTCAAGGCGGACACCCGGCCGATTCTGGCCATCCGCTTCATGCGCGGTGTGATTCCAACGATGGACGACTTGATGCTGCCGAAGGCGTTTCAGGACATCATCAAGGAAGGACGGCCAACGGGAATGGTTTTGGTGACCGGCTACACGGGATCGGGGAAATCGACCACCCTGGCTGCGTCGATCGACTGGTTGAATCGCAACGAGGCCCTGCACATCGTCACGCTGGAGCACCCGGTGGAATACCGGTATCATCCGATGAAAAGTGTGATCCGGCAGCGAGAAGTCGGGCGCGACGTGGTTTCCTTTGGTCACGGGATGGTGGACGCGATGCGCGAGGATCCGGACGTCATTTTGATCGGCGAGTTGCGGGATGCGGAAACGGTGAAGGCGGCGGTTTCCGCCGCGGAGACCGGGCACTTGGTTTTTGGCACGCTGCACACCCGAACGGCGGGCAGCACCATCAGCCGTATTTTGGACGTGATCCCCTCGGACGAGCGGGACCAGGTGCGCACCATGGTGGCCTCATCGCTGCTGGCGGTGATCGGCCAGCGCTTGATTCCGCGAATCGGCGGCGGGCGGGTGGCGGCGTTCGAGCTGCTGCTTAACTGCCCCGCGGTGGCAGGCGCGATCCGGGAGAACAAGCCCGGGCAAATTGCCAACGAAATCGCGGTGAAAAAGGACATGGGGATGATCGATTTCGACACCTGCCTGATCGATTACGTTCGCAAGAAACTCATCGAGCCGGAGGTGGCGATCGAGACCTCGGACCGCCCGGAGGAAATTCGCAAACGCCTGGGAATGTCGCTGCGCCCGACGGCACCCCGGATGGGCACCCCGGGGGCGAGCGTGCTCCGCTAAACACTTTAAAAAGCACCACTCATGTTGAATACGTTTCCATATTTTTGCCGCAAGGGGCTTCCCCTGTTTGCCTTGATGGTCGGTGTTGCCGGCGGATCGCCCTTGCGCGCGCAGGGATTGCCCGCAGCGGATCCGTATGCGGTTTCGCATTTGCCGCCGGAGGAAATTTTGCTCCGCCAGGTGCCCTATTTCAGCCAGGACAACCAGCCGGTGGCGAGTGTGCTGCAGGCGCTGGGACGATCCTGCGGGGTGACGATTATTTGCGACAAGGATGTCAAAGGAAACGTCAACTTTGAGGCGCACAACCTGACTTTGCGCGGAGTGCTGGACGCCCTGTGCGCCTCGGAGGGTTACTTCTGGGAGCTGGAGGAAAGCGGCTACATCACGGTGCGCCGGTTCAAGACAATTCTCTACAAGATCGAATACCCGCAGATGGAGCGCAGCGGTTCGACCAAGTCCACCATCCAGCTCGGCAGCACCAATTACAGCGGCGGCGAAGGCAGCTCGGGGTCGAGTGGCGGCGGTGGTCGCAGCGGCGGTGGCGGTCGTGGTGGCAGCGGTGGCGAGGAGGAAACCGCGAGTGTCAGCGTGGAGCAGAAGAACAGCGTCAAATTTTGGGACGACATCGAAAAGCGCCTAGAGACCTTCAAGGCGCAGGACGAACAGGTCACCATCGACCGTTTTTCGGGAGTGATCGCCGTTCGGGCCTCGCAACGCACCCATCAGAACATTTCCAATTACATCGAGACGGTTAATGGCCGGATCAACCAGCAGGTGGAGATCATCGGCAAGATCGTCGAAGTCACACTGGACAACCAGAACAAGCTGGGCGTGGACTGGAGCTTGGTGCGCGAGGCCAGCTGGGGCGACCTGATCTTTGGCCCCGGAGGAAATTCCCTTGGCTCGGACACCAACATCAAGGAGATGAACGGTGGCCAGTTACCCGGAGACCCCTTTGCCGGCACCATCGGCATGGGGAAGATCGAGGCGGTGATTCACGCACTGTCGCAGCAGGGCACCTTGAACACCGTGACGGCACCCCGCCTGGTGACGGCCAACAACCAGACCGCCTACATCAAGGACTCGCTGGACCAGCCGTTCTTCCAGCTCGATTCGAGCACCACCCAGTCAACCGTTGGCAGCAGCAGCGACAATCTGATCGACAGCAAAAGCTACACCATCGAGACCATTTCCATCGGCACCATCATCGCGGTGACCCCGCACGTGGCGGACAACGGCGACATCAAGATGGACATCACGCCGGCGATCACCCGCCTCAAGGAGGTGCTCTACGCGCCGAGCCCGGATGGCGATCCTGACAAGCAGGGGCAGTCGAACGCGCCCTCGCTCTATGTGAAGCAGATGTCCTCGATCGTGACATTGCGCTCTGGAGAAACGGCTGTGATCGGGGGAATTATCTCCGACACCGAGGCCACGCAGACCCGCAAAGTTCCTTTCTTCGGCGACCTGCCGTGGCTGGGCGGACTGTTCCGCACCGACGCCAAGATCAACCAGAAAACCGAGTTGGTGATTTTTGTGACGCCGCGAATCATCAACGCTGGCAGCACTCTGACCCCGGAGGCGGCCCGCCTGTCGGCCCGCGACAGCCGCGCGGTCCGCGCCAACTTGAGTGTCAACGGCACCCGGCCCGCCCGGGATATGGCGCCGATCGGCTCGCCGATGAACGACCAGACTCCGGTGCAAAGCATTTCTCTCATCGACTAAGACCGCGCGCCCAGGAAAATTTCCATGTCCGAACCAACCGTCATCCACACCCCGCCCGAAAAGGCGACCCCTGCTCCGGAAAAGAAAGCCGTGGGCCAGGTCTCGCTGGGCGCGTTGTTGGGGAAGGGCGGGAAGGGCAATGCCAACGGCCGTTTCGAAAGCGACTTTCTGTGGATGCCGGCGGCGCTGCGCGACAGCGGCGTGGGCGAGTCGAGCATCAAGCTGGCGACGGATTATTACAATCAAAACGGCCGCCGGATGAGCTTTGGAGCGGTGTTGCTGGAGTTGGGCATTCTCACGCCCAGCCGCATTGCCGATCTGATTGCCGCGCACCACAAGTTTGAGACGATTTCCCTTGGCCCGGTGCGCGTGCCTGCGGATGCCGCCCGGTTGATCCCGGTGACGATTGCCCGCCGGATGAAGGTCGTGCCGATCAAACGTCTCGGGCACAAGGTGACCTTGGCGGTGAGCGATCCTTCGATTCCTGGCTTTGCGGAAGTGACGCAGATGCTCGGGCGCTACGGCATTGTCGAGTTTGAATACCTGATCGCCCAGGAGGCGGAAATCCTCGCCAAGCTGGAGGAAATTTTTGCCTCGAAGGCCGATGCCTCGGACCCCAGCCGTTTCTTTGACCAACTGGTGGCGGAGGCGGTGAACCTCGGCGCCTCGGACATCCACGTGGTGCCGGAGGAAACGCTGACCCAGATCAAGCTGCGCATCGACGGTGTGATCCATCCGCACAAGGTGGTGGATCTGGCGGTGCGCGAGGCGGTGGTGGCCCGGGTCAAAATGAAGGGCGGGTTGGACATTGCGTTGCGCCACGTGCCGCAGGACGGCCGCGCCAAGCTGATCATCAACGGGAAAAAGGTGAACCTGCGCTTTTCTTCCCTGCCCACGCTCTTCGGCGAAAGCATTGTTTTGCGTATTCTCGACCAGTCGAAGGGCATCGTGCCGCTGCACAAGCTGGGGATGCTCGACGACACCAAGGCGGCGATTTTGACCGCGGCCAACGCGCCCTTCGGCTTCACCTACTTTGTCGGCCCGACGGGCTCGGGGAAAACCACCTCGCTCTACTCCATCATCAACACCCTCGACGTCACCAACTACACCATGATGACGCTGGAGGATCCGATTGAATACGAGTTCCGCAACATCCGGCAGACGGAAGTGACGGAGCAGTTGACCTTCGCGATGGGGCTGCGGTCTTTACTGCGGCAGGATCCGGATTACATTTTGGTGGGGGAAACGCGCGACAAGGAAACGGCGGAACTTTCGATGCGGGCGGCGCTGACCGGCCACACCGGGTTCTCGACCCTGCACGCGAACACCGCGCTGGGCGGAATCGCCCGGTTGATCGATATCGGCGTGGAGCCGAGCATCATCATCAGCGCGGTGAATCTTTTTGTCTCCCAGCGACTGGTGCGCCGCTTGTGCGCTTGCAAGGAGCCGCATCCGCAAAGCGCCGCGCTGGCGGAAGTGAACGACATCCGGCTGGAGCCGGGACAAACCCTTTATCGTCCAAAACCCGGTGGCTGCGCCACCTGTGGCGGCGGCGGCTACAAAGGCCGGGTGGGCCTTTACGAGTGCCGTCCCGTGGAACCCTTCGCGGACATCATCATCCGCATGGGGAAGGACGCGCTCCGCGACTGCGAAGCGGAAGCGAAACGAATTTGTGCCATCGAAACTGAGCAAACAGGAAGCTCGATTTTCCGCACCCTGCGGCAAGACGGCTTTATCAAAGCAGCCCAGGGGCAGACTTCCATTGAGGAAGTGATCGCACAAACGGAGTCGGAAGACTCCGAATCCTAAAAAACACACAATACCAAAATACCATGAAACGTAATCAACGTAAGTTCCGCAAGGGTTTCACCCTCGTCGAAATGCTCGGCGTGCTCGCGATCATCGCGATCCTCATGAGCATCGTCGCCGTCGGCGTTCTCTCTGCGATCAATCGCACCCGCATCGTTGCGACGATGTCGAACTTCAAGAATCTGGAAACCGCGATCCTCGGATTTGTGGCCCTTCCGGAAGCTTCCGGCAAACTGCCGATCACCAAGGCTGGTGCCACCGTTTTGGCCAAGCAGAAAATGGCCCTCACCATGGCGACCAACAGCGGTACCCAAGCCATGACAACCGGCGAAACGCCTTCGTTGCACTTGGAAATTCCTTTCCTCTCCTCGGGCCTCTTGGAGCGGAATCCAACCTGGCGCGTGGGTAGTGACGGTATTGCCACCGGACAGATGGTTCTCGCTGAAGAGCGTGGCTGGAATCGCAACAAGGGTGCTTTCAGCTTGCTGACGCAAACCAGCGGCACTGTCGGCACTGCGAATGATTGGTCTGACTATGTTCGCGCTGAGTGCGCTCCAGTGGACAACACCATTGCGCTGGCCGACACAGGAAAGCTGCACACGGATAAGGCCATGATGAAAGCGGACGGCGTGAATTTCTATCTGGATGGCACCACCAGCCTCCCCAGCGGAACTCGCGTTGCCTATGTGGTCATCCCGGGCCTCAGCCTGAAGGACGCCGCCAAGCTCTCGGAAGAGCTGAACGGTACTTTGAATGAAACTGATTTGAATGCGGCGACTCCGGTTCAGTATCAGACCAAGGGACGCTTCGTCTTCGCAGCACCTGGAACGGGTGAAGACTCCGTGACCGGTTTCTACTTCCTCGCGAACATCTAACCTGCGGGGCGAATACTTTGAGGAGAATTTGATGTAAAAAATTTCCCCCAAGGGATCGGGAGCCGTGTTTAGGGCACGGCCCCCGAAGTCGCCCAACGAGTTAGTGCTTTAGCTTAAACGGCAGGTCGGAAGTTTTTTTAAAACATTCCGGCCTGCCCTTTCACTCATTCAACGACATGGCCAAAACTGAAACCGTTTTCATCTGGGAGAAAAGTCTCTATTGCAGCGTGTCCGGCAAGGGCTGGCGCGGCTTTCCTTTGGCGCGTCTGGAGGACGCGGTGGCGCTCATCCAGGAGCACACGAAGGAAGGGACGCGGATCAACCTGATCTACGACCCGGATGTCCTGCACACGGAATACACGGAGTGCCCGACGGGTCCGCGCAACATTGTGCGCGAGGCGGTGGCGGCGACGCACGAGGCCATTGGCAACATGCACACGGCTTGGGGATTCCAGACGCCGGTGCCCATTCCCGGATCGAACGGGAACAACAGCACCTTTGTTTCGTATGAAACGGTGCCCTCACTTTTACTCCTCCGCAAGAGCTTGGAGGAAATCAAGCGGCCCATTCACCGGGCCCATCCGCTGCTGAGCTTGGCGACGCAGGCGGGTGCCCAGCCGGGGCGGACCACCATTTTCATCGTCGTCGAAAACGAGAAGCAGGCGTTCATCTACCTGCACACGGCGACCGGAGTGCGGGCCTGCCGCAAGTTGTACGCGGGCAAACGCTCCGACTACTATGACGTCTGGGCGGAAATCAGCCTGGTTTTCGGTGAATACGGCATCACCTTTGAGGACGGCGGCCAGCGGCCGGCGGTGCGGGTGTATCAGGCGCACGACACGGACATCAAAACCCAGTGTTCCTATTGGGACTCCCTGCAGCAGATGGCGCAGGTGGAGGTTTATAACTTTTCGGTGCTGGCCAGCATGGCGGGCAATCTGCCGGGCCGCCATACCAGCTCCCTGATGGAGGACATGCCGCGCACCGTGCGGATGGATCTGGGTTTTCAGATCGCTTGCGGCATCTTCGGCCTGGCCCTGCTGGGTGTGGGTATTTACGCCTTCTTTGTGCTCGGGGAGCAAAATCGCCAGATCGGTGATTTGATGCGCGAGCAGCAAAACTACACTGCACAAAAAACGCTCCTGCTGCGCAACAAGGCGGAGATGGAAAAATTGCAGACGCTGTATGCGCAGGACATCTTTGAGGCCGGCAGCAGCCGCTGGAAATTCCTCGACACGGTGGTGCGCATTACTCCGCGGGAGGCCACCTTGCTCAGCGTCTCGGCGGGATCGCCGATGCGGGCGGGCGGGGAGGAAAAACACGCCTTTCAAGTGGACGGCATTTTTTGGAACGCCGGGATGGACGCTGCGTCAGCGCGTTCCGCCGGGAGCAGCAACACTCTGATCACGCCGATTACCATGGGACTCTCAAAGGAAATTCCCGGCCTGCTGGTTACCGAGGATCCGAACGCATTGCGCACAAGCACGGGGGATTTCACCATCAAAGGCCGCACCCCGGTTCCCGCGAACGAAACCGTCGCGGAGAAAAAATAAGTCAACGAAAGCCTGACCAACACGCACAACCATGCAGCAGGAAAAGAAAATCACTTACCGCGTTTCCCCGCTTTGGGTCGTCCTGCTGGTCTTCATTTTGGGAGGACTGGCGGGAGGAACGTACTATTACATCAACACGCAGGACCAGAACGCCAGGAGCATCCGGCAACTGAACGCCTCCAATGGGAAATTGAAGACGGAGGTGACCCAACTGACGGGACAGTATTCCACCAGCAAGTTGGATGTGGTGCAGCAGGAAACGAACACCATCAAGGCGACGATGATCTCGGGCGCCGAGGCGGACAGCCTGCTGGCGGGCTTGCGCCCCCACTGGGTGATCGAGTCGCGCTCGGACGAGGTTAATTCGGAATTTACCCACCGCCGCTACACGCTGGTGCGGGGCGCGGCCGAGGTCGCGATCTGGCCGGAGGTGCAGTCGGTGCTGAGCATGTTGAAAAAACAACCGAACCTGGCCTTGAACCATTTTAAAATCCAAACCGCCGGAGACAGCCGGAAACGGAATTTCAGCCGTATCACCGTCAGCATCTCCATTTACATTCGCAACCCGGAAACCGCATCATGAAAACCAGACAGATTATTTCCAAGCCGGCTTACAAACAAGGTGCCTGGATGGCCTGCCTCCTGCTGGGAGCCAGCCTGCCGGCAAATGCCGATGTGCGGATTATCGAGCCCGTGGTGATTCCGGCCTCGGCGGCGGCCCAGTCTTCCGCCCCGGTGGTACCGGTCGTGGCGCGGGAAACCCCGGCGGTTGCGCCCGTGGCCCCGGCGGCTACACCTCCGCCAGTGCAGGCCCCGCAGGTGACGGCTCCGGCAACGCCGCCGGTGGACATTACTCCGGTGCCGCCTCCCGTTCCTGCGACCCAGCCCGCAGCGCCCATTGTTCCCGCTCCGCCTCCCGTTCCGGCAACGGCTCTGGAGCCGGAATTTGCCTTTGCCAGCGCGCGGACGCAATACGCCGCGAATGCCCAAGGTCAGCCTTCGCTGCGCCGCGAGGTGCAACGCACCCCGGCCGAAATCGCCGAACGCGAGGAAATGCGTGCCCGGATGCGCATCGCGGTGGAAAAAGTGGCGGCGGAATACGGCAATCCGGTGTTTGCCGAAGTCTTTACCAATGATCCGCTGCGAGCCCGGGTGCTGGGAGGCCGTCTGCAGCTTTTGCACAATTACGAGGAGCTGGTGGCGCAGCTTGCCGCCCTCGAAAAGCAGCGTCAGGCCGCCGCACAGGCGGTGGATGAAGCCAGTCGGAACCGGATGGCACAAATTCAAAACGAAATCCGGCAGCTGGAACGCCAGCGGGAATCCGTGGCACTCGCCGTGGAACGGGCCGTCCAGCAGCAGGCGGCGGAGATTGCCAACGAAGTGGCGTTGCTGGAGCGCGACAAGGCGGCGGTGGCGGCGGACTTGGAGGCGAAGCGTCAGGAACTCGGCGCACTGCGCGAAGAGGCCAAAGCGCTAAACCAGCGCCTCTCGCAGGCCCGCAGTGCCTTGGCAGCGGCGGCCATCGAGTGAGCACCGCGGAGAAAATTTAAACAAACAGCAAAACGACCATGACCAATTCATCGAACAATCTTCCCCAATATCAACGCGGCGGCGCGATGCAAAGCGCGGCGGACGCCGAATGGCAGCGCGCGCTGCTGGAGCGGCTCCGGCAGGTGTGCCGGGAGGAAATGACAGAGGTGATGAAGGGACTCGTAGAGGAAGGGCACATCACTCCGGCCTTGGAGGAAAAGCTGACCGACGTCGAGGCGACCGCGAGGAACCTGCAGGAGGACGTGCGCCAGTCGGCGAACATGTCCCGGGGCGCGGTGTGGAAATCGGTGCTCACAGCCACGATACTGTGCCTGTTGTTATGCGGCGGAGGAATCGCCGCGCTGCATTTTCTCGGCGGCTTCAACTTGATCAACGAAAGCGAAGTCAGGGCGCAGAAAACCCAAGTGCAGCAAAAAGCGCAACTGACTGCGGAGGTGCAAACGCTGACCGAGGCCAAGGCCGCGCTGGATGAGGAGTTGAAAGCCAAGACGGCGCAGCAACAGGTGTTGACGGTGGAGTTGAACAAAAGCGCGGAGGCGCAGCGTTCCTTGGCGGCCAATATGAACTCCCTGGAGCAGCAACTGCGGCGCTTGCAGCAATTGCAGGAACAGTACCGCTTCAAGATGGTTCGAGGCGAGCAGGGCGGCGCGTATGTGGAAGTGCCAGCGGATGCCAAGCCCTTCTCCTACGGCGGGAAGCAATACGTCCAAGTGAAATAAAAACACCGGAATCGGGAGGCGTTTCTCATGAAAAATAACAGGCAAAGCAATGGACGGCGTCGCTGGGGAGCCGTGGCGCTCGCCTTGGTGCTGGTGGCCGGGGCGGCGCAGGCCCAGTCGGAAATTCACGGAAATATCTCCAAGGGCGTTGGCGGATCCGGAGGCTTTGGGCGCAACGCGATCAAAGAGTTTAATGTTCGGGATAACAACGAGTTGGATACATCGTTGCCAGAACTGGGCCTGGGTGCCGCAGCGGAGTCGGCCAAGGGAAAACTGGGTGCGGCGATGGATATTTTGAAACCCAGCGGAGATGGCCGGATCCAGATGTTCAACGTCTCGCGCTTAAGCAAAGCGGAGCTGGAGAACCCCTTTGAGATCCGGGTGCAAGTGCGGGTGGATGTCCGGGAAATCGAAGTGGAGGTCGGAGGAATTATTGAAGGGGGCGAGGCGCGCCCAACCACTGCGCTTCTATTGGTAAAGCAACCGGTGACGGTGACCAAGGAGCAGATCAAAGCGCGGGAGGCGGCGCAAAAAAACCAAGGAGCGGCGCGGGGTAATCCGCAAACAGCACAGGCTGCTCAGGGGAAAAAATATTTGTGTACCGTCGGCGACCAGGTGGAGGGCTTCCGTCTCCATGAAATTCGCCGCGATCGGGTGGTTTTGGAGATGATGGGCAATTACTTGGAAATTACCCGTGGGGTGCCAGTCACAGTCTGCGTGCCCCTTTCTTCCATTAATTAAAAGATCATGCCGGCCTATGTTGTCCGATACACCAATCCCAGAGGGCGCGTTAAGAAGGAAACGATGTTCGCCCCGGATGTGGCGTATCTGCAGGGGATGCTGCAGCGGAAGAAGTGCTGGCCACTCTCCATCAAAATGGTGGAGCGCAGAACCCGGACTTTTCGCACTAAACTGGCTGCAGTTGACCTGATTTCCATCCTTGACCAGATCGAAATCCAGTTGGAAGTGAACATCAATATTGATGACGCTTTTCGCAATTTGGTGGAGGAATTTCCGCGGGGTAAACCACGTTTTGTCATCGCCAATATCTCGGACGAAATCAATTCCAGTGGGCGGGTGGCTGAGGCCTGTGGACAATTTCCCAAGGTTTTCCCCGAGCACACCCGGCAAATGATTGCGGTGGGGGAAAGCACGGGAAAACTGGCCCAGTCTTTCCGGCGGTTGATCGACTATTTTCAAGCGGCGGACGCATTAAAGGCAACCATTATGGGTGCGTGTATGTACCCTGCCTTGGTGATCTTTATGATGATCGCCTTTATTGTGGTCATTTTTGGGTTTGTGGTGCCCAAGCTGGTGGATGTTTATAAAGAACTTTCCATTGAATTGCCGATGATGACCAAAATGATCTTGGCGGTTTCTGATTTGCTCAATAATCATCCATGGGTCGTTTTGGGAGTTTCGATTCTTATTCCCGTGATGATGATAACCTCATTTAAAGCTAAATTTCTTAGGAAATATGTGGATGTTGGATTGGCGAAGGGGCCTATTATAGGGCCAATTACCAAGGATGTAAGTATTTCCCGTTTTGCTTCCAATTTGGGGGCGCTTTACGAGTCGGAAATTCCGATTGTGCAGGGGTTATTGATTTGCTCAAAAATCGCCGGAAATCATGTTTATAATAAGGGGTTGGCCGTCGTTAGAGAGGCAGTTGAGCAAGGACAAAGTATTTCAGAGGGGCTGAAAATGGCAAAGATTTTTCCTACAATGGTTATTCTAACCATTAGAATTGGAGAGGAAAACGGAAAGTTAGATGATTCACTTAAAAAACTTTCCACCTATCACAGTCGCAAGGCCAAGGAACGCGTGGAGCGGGCATTGAAACTGTTTGAACCCACGATGCTGATCTTCCTCGTCGCAATGGTTGGGTTTTTGGCTTATGCGTTGTTGATGCCAATGATGCAAATGGTCGAGGAGATGTCTAATGGCAGGTAAATGCTAAAACTGAATGACTATGAAAAAGGCAAAACTTAAAACTTTCAAGAAAGGATTTTCTCTTGTAGAATTGATTGCTGTTGCAACTATTATTGCAATTTTGGCAGGAGTGATGGTATATCCTGCCTTTGGGCTTATTGAGCGGTCTCGATTGAGAGCAGAGCAGGAAACCTTGTTAATGATCGCGGAGGAAATTAAGAATTCATTCCGGACGGACGGCTTGGTGAATAATATTTCTGCGTTAGCGGAGGAAATTCCCTCTGGTGGGGGAATCACATTGGTGCCGACGGTTTTTGATTATGCGTGGAATGAAAGTTTTGATTCGGAAGCTTGGTATGCCCGGCTGGCTCGTTTACGAGGGCAGGCGTCTCCTACTGGTTTTGAAGGACAAGCTTACGATATTGCTTATAATGCGTATAAAAACCGGCGGTTGTTGTTTGTTGGGCCCAGTTATCCGGCAGACGAAAATATTGAGATGCAGACTTACTTTTTGGTTTCGTTTATGTTCCGCCCGGATGAAGGGCTGACTTTTTCCTCTGCGCCGAACAAGAAATATTACGAGACCTCTACGGATGGTGCCGCTTATGCGGCTTGGTATGGGCAATTTTATACCCATGATTGGAGCGTCACAGGCAGCGCGCCGTCCGGCTGGGATAGTGATTGGGGAAACACGGGAATCACCGGGCTTTCCTTTGCGCAGAAGGTGTTGGTGGTGAAGATCGTTCAGCCGCGTTACCGGATGACCGTCAACAATCATTCCCAGCCTTACACAGATCCAGTTACGGGTCTGACGACAGTGGCGGACTCGATCTGGGTTTACACCAACGTGGTGGGCGAAGGGGCCTTGGTGGACAGTCCCTTGTGGCTGAAGGTGGATTCGGGTGTCAGCACCTCCTTCCCGGCGAGCGCGGTGGACCGGCGTATTTTGGAAGGGCGACGGGTGGTGGTTAAGCGGGCGATTCCGACCAAAACGAGTCCGGGAGATCAGAAGCAGATTTATTCATTTTTGCTGAACGAGCCCACTGCCATCACCACCCAGTAAACAGCGGTTTTCATCAACGGAGGCATTTACTTATGCGATATTTTCCCTTGCTCAACCTGGCCTTGGCCGGGTTGTTTTTGTCAATCGGCAGCGCCAGTGCACAGTCGGGCAGCGGCGCGGTGGGGCGCAAGGAAAAGGTGCAGCTCACCATTGTGGCGACGCCCCGGGAGGGCGGGTCGGTGAGCGGAGCCGGATTGTATGTGATGGGCACGGCGGTCGATGTGGTGGCGGTGCCGCGCGCGCATTATCGTTTTGTGGAGTGGGCCGGAGCCCCGGTGGTGAATCCTAGTAGCGCACGAACACAGCTTTACATGGGGAAGGTGCCGCAGTCGCTGGTGGCGATTTTCGAGCCGGAGCAGGTGGAATTAAAGGTACGGGCGGAGCCGGAAAACGGGGGAATTGTTGGCGGCGGTGGATTCCGTCCCTATGGCGGTCAGGTGCCGGTGACGGCTCAGGCGCATCCGGGGTTCGAGTTTGTGGGCTGGGAAGGGCCGGTGCAGGATCCACGGGCGGAGCAAACCCGGCTGGCGCAGCCGCTGACTCCGGGGATGACGGTGATGGCGAAGTTTCGCCCGCAGGAGGCGCAATTTGCGTTGTCGGTGGTGGCGGTGCCAGCGGCGGGCGGAACGGTGTCGGGCGGAGGAAATTTTGCGCGAGGCACCCAAGCGGAAATTCGTGCGGTGGCGGCTCCCGGATTTTTCTTCAACGGCTGGGATGGCGCGGCGAGCGACAAGGGTAAACCTGCAACAAAAGTTTTTATCAAAGAAAATTGTGAAGTGCGGGCGCAGTTTGTCGCGGAGTCGGTCATGGTTGGTGCCACGGTTTTTCCTGAAGGTGCAGGGACGGTAACTGGGGATTTGGGACCAATGGCGTGGACAAAAAAAAGGAAAATAAAGGCTTTACCTCGGGAGGGATATGCTTTTGAAAGGTGGGAATCTGGGGTGTTTTCTTCAAGCGAAGCGGAGATAATCTTTCAGCCGACTCGCGGGGAAACCACTCTGTTGAAGGCAGTTTTTCGACGTACAAATTAACCCCTTTCCAAGTTTCTTTCCATGAAAACCTTTTTTAAATACTGGGCTCTGACACTGCTTGTCCTTGGGCTTGCCGGCGTGTCGGCGCAGGCGGCGACCGTGCGACTGACGGTGGAAAATGAGTCGCTGGGCAGCTGGTCGTTGAAGGCTGGCGGCGAGGTGCTGACGGAGAATTCGATTGTTTACAGCGGCGCGGCGGGCGAGGAAGTGGTTTTGACCGCAGAGCCGGGCGGCTCCAACGGGTTCCATTGGGAATGCTTGGACGCGCATGGAGAAGCGCTCCATTTCAGTACGGAGGAGCGTATCACGCTGCGCCTGGAGAATGCGGATTACAATGTAAAGCTGGTGTTCGATGATGGGCAGTACGCCATCGACTTCGAACCGGCGGAGGCGATTGCGGTGGTGGATCCTGCGCAGTTTGCCGGGATGGCCTCGGGCGAGAAGGTGCCGCGGGGGAATTACTTGAAGTTGCGGGCAGCGGAAATGCATGAAGGCAAAGTTTTTGTCGGATGGGAATCTTCGCCTGCGGCGGTGGTATTGTCGGACTACAGCACCCGGGAAACGGCCTTTTTGGTCCGCCAGGACACGTTGATCCGGGCCAAATACGAAACCGCAAAATACCTGTTGGAAGTGAAAGCCAGTCCGGCGGGCATTGGTGGGACGGTGACGGTGGACGGGACTTCCACCGGATATTACGCGGTGGGGAGCAAACCCTTCGTCAAGGCCAAGGCCAACACCGGGTTTACCTTTACCGGGTGGACGCTCAACGCGGGCACCGTCACCTTTATTCCGGCGAATTCGGAGCACACGATCACCCTTGGTGCGCCCAATGGTTCGGGCATCTGGTCGTTGACGGCGAATTTTGAATTTACTGATCCCAACGCGCCCAGCTTGACTGTGGCGGCGGAGGAAGGCGGACAGGTGACGGTGACTCTGCCAGCGGGCCAGGGCGGCGGCACTGTCGTGGTGCCTAGCGGAACCACCCAGAGTTTCACGGCCAATGCCGGGGACAAGTTTGGTCTGCTGGCAGCTCCGGCGGACACGGCGCGCCACGCATTTGTCACTTGGGAAGGCTCCTCTTTGCAGAAGCCGGTGGTGAACGCGCAGAACGAGATCATCGTGAACCGGGCCAGCTCGGTGACGGCGAAGTTCGAGGCGATCAAGCGCAATCTGACCGTGCGGGCTCGCTTGGACGGCGGCGGCACGCTTCCCTCGGGTTGCGAACTGCGCGCCTCGGACGGCTCGACGGCGATTTCCTCCGCAGGCACGGCAGTCGGCCAGTATCAGGCCGGAACCAATCTCAGCCTGACCGCGATTCCCACCACGGGCTATGCATTTTTGAAATGGGACGGACTGTGGAACATTGCTCCAGCCAATCCCAGCCAGGGCTATTCGGCCAACATTGTCACTGACACCGCAATCATGGGGCCGAATCCGGCGGAATTGACCGCGGTGTTTGTGCGGGCGCCGGAAATGACCCAGTTGACAGTGACCGCGCCCACCGGGGGAAAAGTGGCGGTCACGGGCAGTTACACGGACATTCGCTTGAACGGCCAGCTGGTCGAGATCAATGAAGTGGTGAGCGAGGGTACCCAGACATTTTCCTTCCTCAAAGGTGCCACGGTGGATTTGCAGGCGACGGCGCTGACCGCCGATTATCGCTTTGTGGACTGGACGGACGCTCCCGCCGGCACGGTGGTGCCGCAAGGGAATGTCACCAACGGCAAGGCGCAGGTCGTGATGAACGGCGATCGCGCCGTGGTGGCGAACTTTGCCTCGACCAAGGGAACTTTGATCGTCGGCATTTCCCCTGCGGAAGCGCAAGCGGCCGGGGCAACGGTGAAAAACGCCAGCACGAATGCGGAGATCGTTGGCAACACCATTCACCCGATCCCATCGGAAATCCAGTTGCAGGCGGAAGTGCCCGCGGGGTCGGTTTGGGAGTTTTCCCATTGGTCCGGCGATGTTGCGGGGACCAGCACCGCCAGTTTGCTGGAAATGACGCGCGACAGCAATGTGGTCGCAAACTTTACCCGCAAATACCAGCTCACCGTGACCAAGGCGGGCGGCGGCTCGACGAATTCGGTCACAGGCACGGGCCTTTATGCCTATGGCGTGGAAGCCACAGCGGCGGTTTCGGTGGCCGATGGGTCGGTCTTTGTGGGTTGGACGGGGGACACCGGCACCGCTTCGGCGGAGGAATTGATGAACCCCATCCTCAAGTTGCCGATGACGCAGGATCGCAGTGTGGTTGCCCAAGTCGAGGCGGGGAAATGGCTCCAGTTGAATGTCGTCAAGAGCACCGACTCGGCGGGAGCGATTTCCGCGCTGGGCAGTGCCGATGCGAATGCGATTGCGGTGACTCCGCAGGGGAAGAGCTTTTGGAAGAACTCCGTTGCCTACGCAAAATTGAATCCGGCGGGTGCCACCGCGACGTCTTCGGCGGTCGGGCATCTGGAAGCGGGCGGCAGCGGCACCATGGTGAATTTGTCCGCGCCGGAATTTTTGCAGGTGGATGGCGGGGTATGGCGCTTCAAGCGCTGGGTGGAAGGAGACAATGATTGGGCAACGGAAATTTCCACCAGCCGGAACACCACCTACCTGGTGACGAGTTCCGTGAACGGACATGTCTCCGCTGTTTACACCGACCAGCGTCAGGCGGAGGTGGATGTTTACGTGGACGGCGTGAAGAATGCGCCGGGCGCTCCGGCGATTTTCTTGGACGGCACTGCGGTGGCTCCCGGCGGGACCAAGCAAATGCGGGCTTTGGCGACCGCGCCGGTCTCGGCTCCGGCTCAGGCTAGCATGCTTTTCTCCCGCTGGTCGGGCGCGGGGATTGCGGCGGGCACGCAAACCCAGCAGAGCACCACCTTCTCGGTCAATGCCACTCAGGAAGTGCAGGGACTGGAGGCCTATTATCTGACCAAGCGCACGGTCACGGTGGAAATTGAAACCGAGGGCGGCTCGCCCAACGCCGCGGCGCAAACACTTTTCGGCAACACCATCAAGGCCGACGGCACCGCTCTCGGCGGGATGAGCGGCCAGCGGGTGATCGGGCAGAGCGAAACCCTGACTGTGAGCAGCGACAGCGCGACGGGCAACATTTTGACCGCGGACGGACAGGCCTGGCGCTTCAAGGGCTGGATCACCGAGGGCGGCTCCGTGGTGAACAATTCCTCCGCCAGCTTCACCACTCCGGCGGTGTTCAGCGACCTCACGCTCAAGGCGGTGTTTGTTCGCAATTATCAGTTGACCACGCAGGTGGATCCGGCGGGCAAAGGAAATGCGACCCCGGCCAGCGGCAGCTATCACGACAGCGGCGCGACGGTGAACCTGAATGCGACCGACATTTCCGGCTCCGGCTATACCTTTGACGAATGGGCCAGCAGCACCGGGGCGACCTTCACTCCGGTGGGCGGCGTAATGTCGCCGCAGCGCCAGGTGTCGATCACCATGGACAAGGACCATAGTGTCACCGCGAAGTTCAAACTCGGCGACAATCTGCTGACGGTGAATGTCAAGGTGAACGGCGTGCTCAATCCGAGCCCGGTCCCGGGAGGAATCGGTTTCACCCTTGGCAAGAAGAGCGACGGCGCGACGGCAAATTACACGCCGGGCAGCAGCCGCAATTACAATTCCTTTGAGATCGCCACCATCGTGGCGAACCACAACGCGGCGCAGGTGCGCTTCGACGGCATGACCAGTTCGCCCGGCACCCTGCAAAATGTCGCGGGCAACTCCGCCGAGTTGGAAATGTTCGGCGACCAGTCCGTGACCGCCAGTTTCACCACCAAGCACACCGTGACGCTGGACAGCCCGGTGGTGCTTGATGCCGTCGCGGGCGGCACCGGAGGCACGGAAACACTGGAAGACCTGACCGGCACTCTTTCCGGACGCAGTGCGGTTTACTTTTACAACCAAAACCCGCAACTCTCCGCCACGCCGGACGCGGGCTACCGTTTCCTCCGCTGGGAAGTGGACACGGACGGTGATTGGGCCACAGTGGAATCCACTTCGACGGCGTCCAGTTTCCGCCTCACGGTGAAGAGTGATGCTCGGGCGCGGGCAGTGTATGCGAAGGAATATACCGTTTACTACGTGAGCAACCCGACCAGCGGCGCGGGCGGCACCATCAACAAGGTTTCCCCTTACACCGCCTACTACGGCGAGGAAATTCCCGGCATCGTGGCGACCCCGAACACGGCCGACGGCTACACCTTTTGGAAATGGACGGTTTCGCCCAACACGGCCCAGACCACTTTGGGCGCGCCGATTCAGGACAGCGTCTCGAACACTACCACCCTGTTGGTTGAGGGCGAGACTGTGCTGACGGCGAATTTCACCCGCGGCGGTGCCGCGCAGATTCTGCTTACCGCCAACATCAAGTTGGACGGCGTGCTGAACCCGGACGGTTGCCCGCTGACCGTGACTGCCGGGGACTCCAGCGTGCCCGGCGAGGAATCGCCCAGTACTTTGAGCGGGGGCCAGAGCAAAACTTATTTCATTGGGGACAACCCGGCCCTGACGGCAAATGAATTGCCGGCATACGAGTTCATTTGCTGGGAGGATAACAATTCCCCCGCGGCGGACCGAACCATCAACAACATCCGCGCCAGCCAGAGCTACACGGCGATCTACCGCACCAAGGTCACATTGACCATGGCGATCGACCCCTCGCACATCGGCGACACGGATCCCATGGTGGGCACGCACACCAGCCTGCCCGCGCTGGGCAATCTTTACCTCGGCATGAACCCGTCGATCAACAGTGCGCCCTCGGCGACGTACATCGACACCTATGCCTTCACTGGTTGGACGGTGAATGTGGGCGACCTTCCGAGTGTGCCGACGGAGGAAAACACGGCGGTGAAACTGGATGTCGCAGACAAGCGTCTCACCGCGCACTATGCGCCGGGATACAAGCTGGAAGTCCGGGTGAAATACGAGGATACGGTGAACACCGGGGACGCCAAAAGCTTCTCGCTGGCCACTGGCAGCCGCACCGCAGTGGCCAATGGCGCGGGAAATCGCGGAGGAATTTATCTGAGCGAGTCCAACTCCATGGACTACGCCGTGCGCACGCTGGTTGTCGGCACGACCGCGCAGGTGCGCGCCATGGCGGCGACGCCAGGGTATCGTTTTGTCGGTTGGACCGACAGCCTGAGCGGCGACACTCCCAATCTCGGCGGCGCAGACACGTTGAGCGTCACGATGGATGCGCCCAAAACGCTGACGGCGATTTTTGAGAAAGTGCGCGTGACGCTGGAAGTTTACACCATCCCCGCCGGAGTTGCCGAAGTGAAAGGCGAGGCGACGGGGAACTACAGGCTGGTTTCAGGGAACGATCCCCGGGTTTACGAAGTGTTTTATGGAGAGACGCCCGGCTTGCAGGCTACCTCCGCGACTTCCACCTACAGCTTTGTGTCGTGGTTTTACGGTGCGGGATACACCACCGATATCACCAAACTGCTTTCGAATGATGCGGCGGTGACTTATCCGAAGCCGCTCACCGACGCGGTGACGCGGGTGACCGCCTATTTCCTCCCGCACGGGCTGCACCGCCTGGTGCTCTTCACCGAGCCGGAAGCGGAAATTGACATTCACAAGGTGAGCGTCCCGGGGGCGTTTTCGCAGACTTACACCACGGTGGACGGGCGCCCAGCCTGCGTGGCGGACGTGGGCATTGGCGATCCTTATAGCGAGATTGCCATCGCGGCGCAGGGGTCGGCGACTGGCTTGCTGGACGGAAAAACTTACGGATTTTACCGCTGGGTGCCTTATCCGGGGTACGAGCGCGCGCTCCCCTGGATTCACGAGACCTTCAATACCGAAACCAAGATCAACTATCCGATCGTGGAGAGTGAGATTCGCCTGGTCGCTGTTTACGCCAGTACCGAAGCCTACCGCCTCACGCTCAAGATGGAACTGGCCGACACGGAGGTGGAAATCGACCCGAAATACAAGGACGGCTTCCGCGAAACGGATTTGTTCAAGGATTACTTGGGCAATGTCGAGGGTAGTACTCCGGATCCTGTTGATCCGAGCTACAAGCTGCTCTTCGTAAACCGGACGGTACCGGAAAAAAGTGCGATTTTCCCTTCGGGGCACGAGGAAACCTTCGGCTTGGACAACTACTTCGTGGGCGGACCTTTCTCCATCAACCACTGGGAATATGAGAAGAACGGGGAGTTGAAGGACACCGGTTACGGGGAAACTTACTCGACCACGGCAGGCGTGCGCGGGCAGCCGGAAAAGGTGACCGCGTTCATCGACGTGAACACCTACACGGTCAGCCTAGCGGAGCCGGTTGTCCATCAGCCGAGTGATTGGACGCAGCCTAGCTTTGGTGGCAGCGGCAGTTTTTCCTTCCTGAGCTACGACGAGACTCTTTACCCGGCGGACATTTTCCTTGGAGCGCATGTCAGCCCGGTCCCGGCCCCGTACCTGAAGCAGGTCAAGCGGGCGAAAACCGGTTCCGCGCCGGTGCTGCACGCCAGCGGCACTCCCGGAGGATTTTCCTTCGAGGGCTGGGACGTCAACGAGGACGGCTTGGGTGACTTTACCGGCTCCGGTTTCAACTGGAGCACTTGGCCCTCCGCCTGGAAGCGCAAGATGGAGGAGGATCGGGTGGTCACGGCGATTTACCGCCGCCAGATGAACATGACCCTGAAAATTGTCCTGCCCACGACGACCTCGGCGGACAAGGCGGAGTTTTCCGCCCCGCTGCCGACCGGTGGCATCACGGTGGACAAGGAAACTTCAGGTCTGAGCGCGACCAAGACGTATCTTTACGAAAACAGCTTCTCCGTGGTGGCGAAGCCCGAGGCGAACCATGTCCTCGAAAAGTGGATCGTCCGCAAGGCGAAGGCCGATGGCGGAGGAACCTTCGACTGGTCGGAGGAAATTGTGATGGACGGCACTCCGGGAGAAAAAAACCTGGCCGTCACCCTTGACTACCCAACGGAAGTCACCGCGGTTTTCGCCCGCCAAGGCTTCGTGTTGACCGTGGACGTTGCCAGTAGCATCGACGGCGCGCAGCACGGAAAAATCAAGGTGGACGGCACTCCGTCCGCGGGAAGCTTCGAGGAAATCCGGGCTCTGAAATACGGGGACACCCCGGCGATTGAGGCCATTCCCGATGCGGGATACGAGTTCAAGGGATGGACGGTTTCCCCGACCTCGTTGGTGGCCCCGGCCAATGTTAACGCCGCCACCACCACCGTGCAGGTGGATGGCGCGAAACGGGTGACCGCGCACTTTGAGCGCAAGGTGACGCTGACCATGGCGATTAATCCGGCCACACTGCCGGGCGATTTGCTGGTGCCTGAAGTTGGCACATATCACATCCTCGGCGGGCAGCAGCTGACCGACGGATCGCAAGTTTCGATCGAGGCAGGCGTGGACGGAGGCTATGACTTCGTCAACTGGACCGTCTCTGACAAGGATGGTGTGCGCACCAGTTCGCTGAGCGGCAAAAATCAGACCCTGACGCTGGAAGGAAACACGGTGGCCACGGCCAATTACGCCAAGTTGCTGGACTTTACCCTGACCATTCCTTCTGGGCTGGAGGAAAGCCGCGCGGTGTCGGGCGACAAGGCCGGCATCGGCCAAACCCTGACCGTGCAGTCGAACGGCACCCAGACCCGCAATACCACCTACCGGGAAAACTCGGTGATCCGGCTGGAGGCGACGGCGGGCCAGCACTTCAACTTCAAACACTGGAAAATCCAGACGGGCGGCGGCGCGGCGATCTATGTGGCGGCGCAGACGCACGAATTGACGATCACCGCGGGCACCGTGGTGGAGGCGATCTTTGAGCCGAAGAACTACACGCTCACAGTGACTCCCTTCTCCACCAATTACCTCGCGCCAATCGCGCTGAGTCTGGACGGGCTGAGCGGAGCGCAGACGCATGATTTTCTTGGCGGTTCGACTTGGACGCTGCCCTACAAGAGCAGTATCACTCTGAGCACCGTTCCCGCGACGCACTACGGATTTTTCTCCTGGACAGAAGGCGGCGTGCGCCTGGGTGTCCCGGCGGACGCCGGAAACCCGGACGGGCCGGAGCTGCCTGCGCTGACCATCGAGCTGACGGGCGACCGGACGCTGGTGGCCAACTTCAAGCGAAGCGAATACCTCCTCACGCACGTTATCAATCCGGTGGGCAGCGGCGCGGTGGTGCAGGAGGACGGCACCACGCTTCCCTCGCCGAAAATTTACCCGGCGGACAGCATTGCGAAAATCACAGCGGTGGAAATGAGCGCTCCGGGCTATGGCACCATTTTCATGGGCTGGAGCGGGGACACCT